>JAPOON010000749.1 GCA_026713405.1 Gammaproteobacteria bacterium | reverse complement strand
GGAGGTACCGCGGGCGAGCAGGTCGAGGGGAGTGCAAATCGGCGTCGGCGATCAAAACGACGAAGAAATCAAGTCTCGCCGCTGCAACGCATTTGACTTGTCAATGCCCGGGTCAAGGCCCCGCCCCTACGGGGCGAGCGGTAGGCGGACCGGGACATCGCTGGCGCCGAGAACGGCGAGACCCCCGAGTGCCGTGTCATTGTCAAGGGCGGCAGGTGGCGCATTGGTGCCGTCGAGCCACAGAAACAACCGGGCTTGGGGCGAGACGGCGCCGATGTAGGCGGTCGCCAACAGGTGCAGGGATGTTCGGCGTGCTGCCGACCGGGCCCAATCCGGCGCTTCCCGGTGCGTGCCGCCTTCGATGTGGATCTCGACGCCTGCGGAAGGAAGTTCGCAGCTTGCGCCAAGGATCAACCCTATCGGAGCACCGACGCACGCCGGTCGGGCGGTGGTGGTCTCCGCGCCCGTGAATTCCACTACTTTCGCGGGCAGTCGGGTAAAGGCCTGGACCAGACCGCAGAGGCCCGACGCCGAGACCGGGCCTATGAACAGCGCCGCCAGGGCGAGCGCGCCATCGGGTTCATCGTCGCCGGTGGCGTAGAGGGTGCCGTCGCCGCCGGCGTTCAGCGGTGCGGATCGCCCGACGAGGTCGCGGGCCAGTGCGAAGGCTTCAACCCGTTCGCCTGCCACCAGGGCGAAGGCCTGGTTGCTCCTCATCTGCACGTCTTCCAGCAGATGCATGAAACGGTCGCCGGGGCCGTCGAGCCAGGTGCTCAACGCTCCGCCTTCGTAGTGATCCGCGATTATCCGTTCAATGTCCGACGCGGGCAGAGGGGAACCGGCCGTCGCCAATCCGGGTGCATTGAGCACGAGGTCCATGCGGTCGTCGTGAAGGCGGAGATCGCGCACCTCCGAACCGGCGAAGCTGAGCGACGGTTTCGAACGGAAGACCAGACGGGGTGCGTTGGACATGCGGCGCTGCAGCCAGCGCAGAACGGCGACAGCGGGCCAGATCCGCCACCGGTGGGGACGGAGCAGGAGATCCCGGACCAGCGGGTGTTGGTCCGGATGGTCCTCCAGGCCGCGGCAAGAGTCCGGCGGGACGGATCGGCGGTTGATTGCAGGCGGAATCTTGCCAGGGGCTGCCAGGTTACCCTCGGCGGGATTCGGTCCGGCTCGGTCGTTCTTGGGCATGGCAAACGGCGTCGTGCGTGGTCTAGGCGTTGACCACCACGACCTGCTCGACGCGATTCAAGCTTCGCTGACTGTCGAACAGCCTGGCGAGCACGCGCTTCACCACCGTGCGGCTGGTGGTTCGCGACCGCGTCGCATCGAACGACAGGAACACGCGCAGTTCGGGGCTCGGAATGCCGTTGTGGTTCGTCGCCACCGGTTGTACCGCCACGCGCCCGATGCCGTCGATCCAGGCCGCGGTGTCGGCGCCGGGGAACTTCCTCAAGAATTGCCTGAGCGAACCGCTCGAGTCGGTCGACGCCAGGCTGTGCAGCGAACTCTGCATGTAGCCGACGAGCGTTCTCATGGCTTCGGCATCGGCCACGGCGGGTCGATAGGCCGTCGGCACGGTTGCCAGCCGGGCGTGCCAGCCGCCCAGACCGTCGACGGGATGCAGCGATTCGCCCACCCTTGCGCGCCGCGGCAGGTCACCGTTGCTTGCCAGCAGGCGCGGCGCCGCCAGGTGGCCTTGCCGGCCCAGTTTCTTGTAGTCCAACCCCTTGAAGTAGACCATCACCTCGCCGCCCACCGGTGAGGTGGTGCGACGGACGCCCCAGCGAACGGCGGTGTCCCGGATGTCTCCGGTGGCGTGGAGCGGGTCGAGCCGAACGCCGCGGCTGCTCCCTGTTCCGTACAGGTGCAGGTCTTCAACCGAATGGCACTCGACCACGCGATAGCGTTGCGCATCGACCCGAATCGGGTACTCGAGCTGCCTGCCGTCGATGTTGAATGGCGTGCCGGGGGTCCGCCATAGATTGATCAGCGGCACGCGGTTGGCGGCGATCAGGTCGTGGGGCAGCTTGCGGTCGAACGCCAGCGGTTGCGAGAACCGGAACCGGATCTCGGTGCCGTGCTCGAAGGGGGCGCCGGTCAGGGAGACGAAACTGAACTTCTCCGGGAAGGCAATGAACTCCGTGACCAGCCGGTGCGCCTGGTGTGAGGCCGGACGAACCGGTAGCGCGGCCTCGTCGGGGCGGAAGCCGAGGATGCGCAGACTGCCGGCCGGCAGCAGCGTGGCGTCCCCGCCGTCGGGGGGAACGACTTCGATGGCGACCAGGTCTTCTGCGAGCGCGTCGAGTAGCAGCGCGGCGTTCAACGGGTTGTTGCCGATGAACAGGTCGAGTGTGGGTGGGGGCTGTCCGAAGAGCCGCAGTGATATCCCGTCCGGAATGTTGTCGCGCGCCTCAAGCCGGCCGATGCGGATGGAATAGGGAGCTGCGGTGACGGCCATGGTGGTCGCAAGGCAGACCAGTGGCAGCTGGCCGAAGCGGAGGTCGAAACGCGTCCCGCGGGCAATGCGTTGTGCTTCCGAACCACCGTGCAGGTCGGCGATCGCCATGGCGGGCACGGGCTCCTGTAACGTGGGAGCGAGGATCGACAGCAGCCACATCGGCAGCTCGGCGGATTGGTCCTCCAACTGCAAGCGCAGGCGGGCGGCCAGGAAGGCTGCGCTCTCGACGACGCGCTCGACGTGGGGATCGCGTGACCGTCGCGGTCCGATGTCGAGCCGGGCGGCCACATCCGGGAAAGACTCGGCAAGTTCGCGTCCATGCACGCGCAGCGCTTCCAGTTCGCTGATGTAGGCATTCAACAGCCGGTGGTCGTTCACGGCACGGCTCCCGGGTGGAGATCGTCGCCGATCTCCACGACTTCGATCCGGGCGCCGAAGCCACCCTTTGCGTAAGGCGAGAAGATGCGCAGCCTGACGGTTGACGACTCGGCCACCAGGCTCGCCGTGATCTGAAACGACAGTTCCCTGGATTCTTCGTCGGGCGATACGTGCACGCGTTCAAGCCGTGGCTCGAATCTCCGGATGGCGTCCGCGATGCATTCCGCAATGTGCAGGCGATCGGTCTCCGATGCCCGGGCCGGGTTCGACAGGGGCGGCATTCCCCACCCAAGCACGCCGAGACCGCGCCCGGCGAAGATCCGTCGCCCGCCGAGCAGGTCGGCAAGTTCGACGGCCAGCAGGCGCGGGTCGCCCTCGTCCACCGCGGCGAATCGCTGGAACAGGCCGGCATAGTTGGCATCGCGCGATCCTGCGGGTGGGGCCATCGCTGTGTCGTCCCTCCAATGGAACCGGACTCAATGTTTTTGACCGCGATTCGGATGGTCCGTTCCACGGGACTTGGAGCCGCACCTGTCAGCGACGCCGGCAGCGGTTCCTGCGGCAGCGGGTGAACCAATCACGCCGCATGGCGGTCAGAAAGGGTACAAGCGCAACGGAACACAGGCGCCCAGTGAACCTTCGCAGGCTCTACGAACATCTCGATCCCGACGCGCGCCGGGTCCTTTCCGACGCGGCGGACGCGGCGGCCCGCGAAGGGCGCGGGAGCATCACCATCGAGTTCTTCCTGCTGTCGCTGCTGCGTGACCGGAGCATCGGTCCCGAGGTCGCCGCCGCACTCTCCGAAGCAGGCGCGGACGCGCCGGCGATCGAGTCATCGCTGGCCCGGCGGGTCGCGGACGAACCGCGGTGCACACCAGCTGTTTTACCCTCATTCGACGAGTCGCTGGCCCACCTGCTCCGCGAGGCCTGGGCGCTGTCCTTCGACGAGTACGGAGACCGTTCGGTTGCCCCGGTGCGGTTCTTCGAGACGGTTGCCCGCCGGGGCGATGCCTGGCCGCGGCTGGTCGATGGGCTGCCCAGTTTCGACCGGATCGACCCCGGTCGCCTGGCCTCGGCCGTCGGGCGAGGGCCCGGGCAAGCTGACGGCATCGCCAGAACTCCCACGGACGATCGATTCCCGGAGCTTTCCCGGTACGGCTACGACATGATCGCGGCCGCGCGGGAAGGCCGCTTCGATCCCGTGATCGGCTTCGACGCGCAATTCCAGGCGATTTCGTCGATCCTGCTGCGGCGCCGTCAGAATTCGGTAACCGTCGTGGGCGAGGCGGGCGTGGGCAAGTCGGCCTGCGCGCTCGGTTTCGTGACGGCCCTGGCCGGGGAATCGGACCGGGTGGGTACTGCCCTGCACGGTACGCCGGTCTGGTCGCTCGACGTCTCGTCGTTGCGCTCGGGCGCCCACTCGCGGGGCGCCGTGGAGGAACGGCTGCAGGTCATCGCCAAGGAGGTCGAGCCGGCGGGAATGATCCTGTTCATGGACGACCTCCATCTACTGTTCGGGGAGCAGGGGCATGGCGGCGATGCGTTGCGCAGCGTCCTCTCCGGCGGCGCGGTGCGCATCCTCGGCACCTGCGGCTGGCGCGACTGGCGACGCCACATCGAACCCGATCCGGGGCTCGCGAGAAGGATCGCCCCGGTGCGCATCCAGGAACCGGACGATGCCCGGACCCTGGCCATCGTCGAAGGGATCGCGCCGGTTCTGGCGGACCACCACGGCGTGAAGTTCGAGGACAACGTACTCGCCTCGGCGGTTTCCCTGTCGCGCCGGTACATCGTCGGCCGGCAGCTGCCCGACAAGGCGGTCGCGGTGCTCGACTCAGCTTGTGCGCGGGCGCGGATCAGCGGTTCGACGGAACCGGCCGAGCCGATGCCGGTCGAAGAAAGTGACGTGGCCTCGGTCGTCTCGGACCTGACCGGGGTCCCCACAGGCGGGATGCTTTCGAACATGAGCAGAATGGCGAATCGACTGGAACAGGTGCTTGCCGAACGTGTGGTCGGCCAGAGCCGGGCGCTCGAACGTTGCGCCTCCCAGGCGCGCGCCTATCTCGCCGGGCTTTCCGACCGCCGCCGCCCCGTTGGCGCCCTGATGTTCTGCGGGCCTTCCGGGGTCGGCAAGACGGAAACCGCGCACGCCATCGCCGATGCGCTGTTCGGCGGCCGGATGCTCACCGTCAACATGTCCGAATACCAGGAATCGCACACGGTCTCCGGCCTCAAGGGCGCGCCCGCCGGCTACGTGGGCTACGGCGAAGGCGGTGTCCTGACGGAAGGGATCCGCCGCACCCCCTATTGCGTGGTGCTGCTCGACGAAATCGAAAAGGCCCATCCGGACGTCATCGAGATGCTCTACCAGGTGCTCGACCGCGGCTGGATGGAGGACGCCGAGGGTATCGAGGCGGACTTCTCCAACGCCCTGATCATTCTGACCAGCAATGTGGGCGACGCGGTCGTTGAGCAGGCGGCCGGGGCCGAACCGCCGCCCGCGGAGGAGGTCCTGCACGCCTCGTTGACCGATGCCCTTGCCCGGCACTTCCCCGCGGCGTTCATCGGGCGCCTGCAGCTCGTTCCCTACTGGCCGCTCGGCGACGACACGCTTGCCCGCATCGCCGGGATGCGCCTCGACCGGCTCGCTGACACCTACGAAGCCTCGCACCGGTCTGCATTGACGTTCGAGGACGACGTTCGCGACTGGGTCGCGGCACGGGTCAGGTCGACGCCCCAGGGGGCGCGTTTCCTCGACGGCATCATCGCCCGCTGGATTCGCCCCGCGGTCGCGGAGCACGTCCTCGACCGGCTCGACCGGGGCGAGCGGCCCGGGGCCGCCACGGTGGAGCTCCGCCACGGCGAGTTCAGGGTGCGCGCGGGGCCGCGCCTGGCCGCCCCCGGCCACATCGAATCCCAAAGCACCGTCGCGGTGTGTGAAGTACGCGATGGAGGTATCGTTAACGGAGCTTGCTGATGACGACCCACGCGCAGATCGCCCTGGTGGTGCTGATTTCGTTGATCGCCACTGCCTGTGCGGGCAGGAACCCGTACGCGATCGACGACCCCGTCAAGGTGAAGCGTGTGTCGCTCGTCATGGCGCCGGGCGCCAATAACAATCGGCCCGCACGAGTCGAGTTGGTCCGGGTAGAGGACGAGCGCCTGGTCGCCGATCTCATCGCAACGGACACGTCTGCCTGGTTCGGAAAAACCGGCGCTGCGTTCAGGAGAGCGCATCCAGGCGCGTCCTACGATGCCTGGGAGCTGGTTCCGGGTCACCCGGTGGGGCCGGTGAACGTCAAGCGGAAAGGAAAGTTCGCGGGCATTCTCTTCTGCGGCGCGCAATCGGGTTCGACCCCTTTTCGCGT
The DNA here is from genome assembly GCA_026713405.1 of Gammaproteobacteria bacterium. Next base: position 3,397 of record JAPOON010000749.1, on the reverse strand, counting down.
GCAGCGGGACGGTCACCTGACCGTCGCCATCGACGACACCGGTTGCCGGCTTGAAGGCGTCGCGCGGAAGAAGTCCGCCCGTCGCTTCTGGCGTCGTTCGAAGAAGGTCGATGTCTCCTTCGCGGTGCGCACCGCCACCAACGGCAATCGCCCGCTACGGGTGGAACTGGTGCGCGTCGACGATGAGAGCCTGGTCTCCGACCTGGCCCGGATGTCCGGCGCCGCCTGGTTCAAGGCCGGCGGGCGGGCGTTTCGCCGGGAACACCCCGACGCGTCGGTCGATGACTGGGAACTGGTTCCGGGACGCCGCCATGGGCCGTTCAGGCTCACCGTCAACGGCAGGGTGAACGGTGTGCTGTTCTGCGGGCCGTCGCGGAATCCACCATTGGAGGTGCGCTGGCGCCGAAGGATCGAGGTGGAAGTTGACGGGCAGGGCTGCAGGATGTGGGAAACATCCCGACGGTCCAAAGACCTGCTGTCATGGAGCGAGCGGCGATGAACGCCCACGTCGTTCCGGCGCCAGTACAGTGGCGCAACGGCATGGTGCTCGAGCCGGCGCACTTTCTCCAGTCGGACGCCCGGGCGGCGTCGCTGGCACACATGGCGGCGCTGGCAGCGGAGCCCTGGCCCTGGGGCTTCGTGCGGGTGGTCGTCGACCGGACGGCCCTGGCCTCGGCGCAGTTGCGCATCGACTGCGAGGGAATCTTCCCAAGTGGCGCGCCTTTCTCCCGGTGCGAGTTGACCCGAACGTTGACCGCCGGCGAGGACGGCGATCGCAGGACCTTCCAGGTTGCGATGACGGAGGACGGCTCGGTCACCCTTTCCGAAGGCGAGGGTGCGCCCGCTGACACCGTCCTGCCGGTCGCAAGGGTCGTATTCCGAAGCGGGGTCTGGAGCGAGATCGCCGATTGGTCGCCGCCCGCTCATCTCCTCGGCCCGGATCACCCCATGCGCCTGGACATGGCCAGACAGCTCGGTGCCCTGGCGGCATTGACGACCGGATTCGCGACCACCCTGAGGCTGCCGCGCGCGGAGCATCGACCCGCGGCCCGGATGCTCGGCCAGGTTGCCGCCGCCATGGCCCAGGGCGTCGGCGTCATGGAAGCCCTGCTGGCCGCCCCGGTAGTGTCGCCTGGCCGGCTCGGTATGGAGGCCCTGCGCCTGGCGTTGGGCGTACGCACCGCCGCCGGCATCTTCGAACGCCTCGATGCGACCTGGGATCCAGCCGACCAGCGCGGCTCCATGCGGCGTCTGCTGCATGCCGCGGAGGCAGCGGCCTCGGGCATCGGCCTGCCGTTCCGCGCGAGTATCTTCCGCACCACGGAGGCGGGGGATACATTGCAGGTCGAGGATGTTCCTCGAGGGGCGCTGCTGCTCGCCATCGAAGCATCGCGTCCGGGCGATCTGATCACCGCTTGTGCATGGTTTGAAGGCGCGGCCCTGGCGGCGCCGGAGCGCATCGGCGAGGCATTCAGTCATCGCGTGGCCGGTTGCCCGCGGCACCCGTTGGATCGGGACCCGCGTACCGGCGTGTCCAGCGGCCCCCTGTTGGCCCTGTACCAGGTCGAGAAAAGCGCTGCGTGGCGGGACGACAGTTGCGCCCTGGCCCTGGGCGCGAAGACGCCGCCGCCGCCGAACACGAGTTTCTCCATTTTCGTTCCCGAGGCCCTCGCCGAAGAGTCCGACGCGGCTCCAACCGGGTCGCGTGATCACGTCGACCGGGTCGCTTCCACGCCCTGGTACGGTGCAACCGCTGTGGGCGGCCCGGTCGACTCCCCGCGGAGGCAGCCATGAGCATGGGATTCCAGGTCGCGGTGTGCGCGGTGCCGTTCTTCGATCTCCTGGACGAGGAAGAGCGGTCGTTGGCGGCCCAGGTGGCCGAGGCATCCGAAGACGCCGCCGCGGCCGTCGCCATGCAGGCGAGCCGGCAACGGCTAGCCCAGGGCGTCGACAGCGTCGTTCGATCCCTGCCGGCCAGGGTGCGCGGCGACCTGACCGCTTCCCGGGCGGTGGCCTACGCCCTCGTCGGCCTGGCCGACGGGCGCATGCTGCACCACCCGGCCGGCGGCCTCGAACGCTGGCGCGACCGTCTGCTGGAATTTGAACTCTACGGCTCGGCGCTCGCCGGCCAGGAGGTGGTGGCGCAGGCGCGGGCCGCGGTCACCATTACGGAAGGCGCGTCCACCGAGCGGCGTCATCTCTCTTTTCTTGCACCGTTCTACCTCGGCGTGTTCCGAGCCGGATTCGAAGGCTCCCTGCGGGGCGACGCCATCGGCCTATCGTCGTTGATCGCGGCGCTGGAGGAGGCGGTGGGTGCGCACAGGCAGGGCACCCTGCAGGTGGCTCCCGATGTCCGGCCGAAGCGGATGGGCCTGGCGCCGCTGCCACTCGCCGTGCTGGGCCTGGCGGCCTGGCTGGCCGCCGGTTTCGCGGTGTGGCTGGCCTTGTCCGGACAGTCTCTCGAAGAGAGTGACCGGATGGCGCAGCGGCTCGCGAGCGGCTTGCCGGCGACTGCCGTCGTCGATCCCCTGGACTACAGCGTCGGTCCTTCCGGCCTGACTTCCACCGGGCGGGAGGAGAACTGATGTCGAATACGCTGTCACACATCGGCGACTTCGCTGCCGGCCTGCTGGCGGGCGGCGCGTTCGAGATCGTCGTCCTGATCGTTCTGATCGTCCTTGCGCTGGCCGTTCTGGTCGTTGCCCTGGTGTTGCTGTGGAAGGTGCTTGTGCTGCTTGGCAAGGGCCTCGTCTGGCTGCTCCGGACCGGATCCGACACGGCCAGGAAGCGCACCGCCGGAAAGCGGGCCGCGCGGCTTGCGGCGCCTCCCCGGGTCACGACGGGATGGAACCCGTCGCCGCGGACCGGGTTGAAGGGCGCACTCGCTGAAGCCCGCCGACTGGCGGGAAGCGACGCCCTGTGCATGCTGGTAGTGGCTGGTAACGGGTGCGGCGACCTGTGCAGGAGCCTCGGTCTGAACCCACCGGCCGCTGGTGCGGTGGCCATTGCGGCGGGGGATGGCGCGATTCTCATCGACGCCTCCGGGGCCGACTCGCGGACGTTGCGCTCCCTGGCGGGAACGCTGCCCTGGCGCCGGCCGGTGGACGGCGTCGTGGCGATCGTCGGCGACGGCATTCCCGGTGACGCCTTGGTGCGCGCGCAGACATTTGCGCGCGCCGCCGGCACGCGGGTCGCGCTCCACTTCGTTCTGGCGCCAAGAGCGACCACGGCTGCATGGCGGGTGGTCGACGCGGCGAACCGGGACAGTGTCGAACTGTGCGCGCAACTGGCGCAGGATGCCGCGCGCACTTGGCTCGGCGGTGGCCCGCGGGAGGGACTCCGGGGGTTGTCGCTCGCCCAGGCGACCGAACCGGCCACGGCATTGGGCCGGGCGGCG
>JAPOON010000748.1 GCA_026713405.1 Gammaproteobacteria bacterium | reverse complement strand
GGTCCCCCCGTGGGCCCCCCCCGCCCGCCGGCCGGCGGCGGCGCAACGAGCCCTGCCTGCTGCCCTTCATCGCCCAACGCCTTGCCGAACTGTACCGGGTGCCGTTGGATGAACTCGTGCGCCACACCACAGCCAACGCGCGACGTTTTTTCAGGCTGGACACGCCCCCACAAGAGGACCAGCAGTGTTCACCCCCGCGGTCCGGCCGCTGATGCGGCGCGCTGAAGCGGCGGGCGGGGAACAACGATGGGATGTACGATGAGAGCGGGTGTGAGGTGCGGGCCTCCAGCACCTTTAAAGCATTTCAGCGCGCTAAGAATCCACCGACAGCGCGCTCGCTTAGCGTGCAGGAGGCCCGTACCTCGCGCCCGCTCGTCGCTTGGAAAGCCAATTCCGAAAAAGTGTTCCATGCGAGACCGAGAGCCGGAGCCCGCTTCTGGCATACTTTGCCGGCGCGCCGGCGCCGACGGCAAACCTTGCGCCGGTTCCCGAGTCGAAAACCCGGAGGGTTCATGCAGGCTTCCTTTCGCTTCGGCGACAAGGCATCCGCAGATCGTTATCCGCTGCCGGTAAAGATGGCCGCAATCTGGAACGTCTCCGGCGGGGCGGTGACGGCCTCGATTTCCCTTCCTGCTTGCCCCCGCGATCACATACTCGTACCGAGCGTTTCGGTGCCCGGAATGCAGTCGGGATTCCAATGCGCACTGGAAGTCGACGGCGCACGCTGGTCACTGCAGCCCATACACGCCAATCCGGCAGACGACCGCAGGAGTCCCGATACCGAGGCGAGCAGCACCCGGATGCGGAAGCGCACCCGCGGTCGCCAGGTCAGCACCCACATCGACTGTTTCCACACCGAATGCGACCTGCCCGAGAGTCGCCTGCTGGTGCGCCTTGACTGTCCGGAACCGCCCAGCCGATTTCTGGTGACCGTTTCCATGCGCCCGCTGCTCATCGACCCAGCGGTCCCGGCGGACACCCGCGTCGTGCTCGAACCGCCCCCGGCCATCAGCCAGATGCAGGGCCCGGCTGCCATCAGAAAGCGCATCTGCTCCCCCACGGCCATGGCCATGACATTGCAGGCGGCGCGCCCCGACATCGCCTGGCAAACCGTGGTTGAGGCCTGTCACGACGGCCGCTTCTACGGATCCTGGCCATTGGCGATTCACTGTGCCGGCCGGCACGGGCGTCTCGGCGCGGTGGAGGTTGTCGCGTCCTGGCACCCGGTGCTGCACGTCCTGCGGACCGGTTCGCCGGTCGTCGCAAGCATCCGCTTCGGCCGCGGCGAACTTCCCGGCGCACCCCTCCCCGGGACCGGGGGGCATCTCGTGACGGTCTACGGAATCGACGGCGACAGGGTGTTGGTCTGCGACCCCGCGGCTGCGGACGACGCGTCGGTGCCGCGCGACTACGAACTCGGCGCCTTCACCAATGCCTGGCTGCGCCATCGGGGCGCTGCCTACTTGCTGGCGCCGCCGTGAAGCGCCTTGCCGCATTCCTGCTGCTCACCGCCGGGTCGGCGCTGACCACGGCGGGCCTCGCCATGTGGCACGACCAGGCGTTCACGTTTTCCGGGCTGTGGACCCTGAGCGACGGGCTGCACCCCATCTTCGTGCTCATTGTTGGCATAGCGATGATTCCACCGGCATTATGGGAAATCTTCCTCCTTGAGAACCGCCCCCTCGATGGATGAGTCCCGTGTCTACCTGCGCCCGGTGTCAAGAAGGGACAGGGATGAGTTCGTTGCGGCAATGCGCGACAGCGCTTCCCTGCACGACCCCTGGATCATCTCCCCCACAAGCCGTGAAATGTTCAGCGCCTACCTGAAACGGGTGGAACGCCACGATCACGACGGCCTCCTGGTCATCGACAAGGCCACCGACACCATCGCCGGATGCATCAATATCAACAACATCATCCGCGGGACCTTCCTCAGCGCAACGCTCGGTTACTACGTCACCGTTCCGTTCGCCGGGCGGGGCTACATGCGCGAAGGCCTGGCGCTCGCCGTCGAGCATGCGTTCAGCAACCTGGGCCTGCACCGCCTGGAAGCCAACATTCAGCCCGAAAACAAACGCTCCATAGAGTTGGTCAAGGGCTGCGGATTCCGCCAGGAAGGTATCTCGCCCCAGTATCTGTTCATCGCCGGCGCATG
>JAPOON010000747.1 GCA_026713405.1 Gammaproteobacteria bacterium | reverse complement strand
CCCCTGGCGCAGGTCACCGGTATCTTCCTTGGCGGTGAACTCGATCTCCGCCTCGTCGAAAGACGCCGTCTTGAACGCTAGGCTGGTGCCGCCGCGCCCGGCGTAGCGCACGCAGTCGCTGTCCGTGTCGTTCAGCAGCACGCCGTCGCGGTACGGCCGGGCGTTGTGCACCTCCCCGGGCAGCGAGCAGACCACGGATACGTCCATTTCGTTGCCCAGGTGCAGCAGCGCCTCGGTGCGCAGGCCGCTGAAGTAAATGCCGGTGCCGTCCACGTGAACCATGTTGATGTGATAGTCGTTGACCGGCACCGGGCCCATGTTCGAGCGCGGGTCGAAGGTGTGGCCGGTCCACCGGCCGTGCTGCCGGATCAGGTGATAGCCCCAGACGTACTCCCGGGTGCCCAGGTCGAAGGCGAGCAGGCTGTCGAAACCCGGCGAAGTCAGGAAAATCTTGTCCTCGTAGCGGCAGATCTCGTGGCAGTCGTCCAGGTAGCGGTTGCGGCTGAACGTCTTGATCGTGAAGCCGGGGTCGCAGCGGAACAGCACATCGCTGCCGGCGATCAGCACGTCCTCGTCGCTGACGGCGATGCCGCGCAGCCCCCGGTCGCCGCTGGCGCCTTCGAAGTCCATGTCGCCCGAGTTCCAGTCGAAGAGCTGGTCTACGGTGCGCTCTTCGAAATCGACGACGAACACACCGCCCTGGCTCTTGTCCCGGTGGGTACCGCGCACCACCGATGTGGCGACGAGCCTGGGCAGTCTTGTCGTCATGGCGCGCTCAGCGCCTGCCGCGACCGGTTGCGCCAGTGGTCGACGCATGGCGTTGTTCGCCCGAAGCGGGCGCCTGGTGCCCGTTTGCATTCATGGGTGGCCGAACTTAGGCTGGCATCGGAAGAAATTCAGCCTATCTTACATCGCCCGCCACCATGGACATCGAGGAACCGCTGCGCGATCTGGGCGCCGTTGATGCCACTGCGTTGCGCGATGTCATCCTGGCCCAGGAGGAGATCGCCTGGAGCGAAGACCGGTCCCGCCAGGAGTCGTTCTACGTGCACGACCAGACCCGGTCGATCGTGATGATCGCGGTGGACGACGATTCCTGGCCGGCAGGCGCGGTCAGCCGCGGGCCCGGTTGGAACCGCATCGCAAACGCCGCCCTGCCGGTCATGCAGAAAATCGTCACCGCCCGTTATCCCGAAGGCGGCGAAGTCATCCGCGCGATCGCGGCAAACCTCGAGGCCGGCAGCAGAATCCGGGCGCACAGCGACATTCACCAGTCGTTCCATTGCGCACACCGCATCCACGTACCCATCACGACCAACCCCAAGGTCTGGTACACCATTCACGGCCGCCCCTTCCAGCTCAAGCCCGGCCACGCCTTCGAGATCAACAACCAGGCACAGCACAGCGTCACCAACCGCGGAACCGGCGACCGCATCACCTTCATCTTCGACTACATCCCCCCCGGCCCGCTCGCCTACGACCCCGGCCGCGGCCGGAAAAGACCCGAAAGCCTGAGCATCCAACCCCCCGGCCTGGCATTCCGCGTGCCACCCGAAATGCCGGGTGCCGACAACTGAACGCCATGCGAACTCGCTGCCGGATATGGGCGAATCCTCCCAAGAACGACTATGCCGCAACCCCACCCGGCGTCCGTCCGGTAGCGTCCCGGTAACAGGTCCGTAGCATGCAGGCAAAACGCGTACTGGTAGTCGGGGGCGGTTCGGCAGGCTGGACGGCAGCGGCTTATCTCAATGCCGCACTGAACGTCGGCAATGGAAAAGCCGCGCACGTGGCGCTGGTCGAGTCGCCGGACGTGCCCCGCATCGGCGTCGGCGAGGCGACGGTACCGAACATCAACCGCACGCTGGCCATGATCGGCATCGACGAACTGGATTTCATGAAAAACGTCGACGCCACCTTCAAGGCATCGATCCGGTTCGTGAACGGGCTTCACGACAAGCTCCGTTTCTATCACCCCCCGTTCAGCCGTTTCGGCGGGGGTTTGCAAGACGACGCCGGCCGCCGCTGGCTCATGAGCGACCGCTCCGTT
>JAPOON010000746.1 GCA_026713405.1 Gammaproteobacteria bacterium | reverse complement strand
CTGCCCGAACCGTTTACGCCGTCGGCGTAGTCCACGCGCCAGGCGGCGTCGCCGTGCCGTTGCTGACGCCCGGTGTCGGTCCAACTGGCGGAAAGTTCCCTCAGCGTGCCGAAGTCGAGCCACGGGCTGCTAGTGATCGTGGACGACGATCAGGCCGGTCGTTTTGCGCGCAAACGGCGTTCCAGTTCCGCAACCCGGGCCTCAGCCGCTTGGCGGGCGGCAGTTTCCTCGCGGCGCAGGCTCGCCTCCAGGTCGCGTTCCGCCTCCGCCGTTAGTATGGCATCGTCCTTGTCTGTGGAGGTTAACAGGTGGGCATTGCGCACCGGGTCGAAGTAAAACAACCGCCCTCCCTCCAGGCACAGTTCGAGACCCAGCAGGCTCTCATGTCGAAGCACGCCGTCACGCTCCTGAAGCATCAGGTCACGGTACTTGCCGTTGGTGCCCAACTCCCGTCCCTTGAGAATCGGGTCGAGGTAGTCGCCCGTGGGGTCGAACTGCCAGTACTCCTTGACCCCAAGCTCCTCATAGAGCTTCTTCTTGCTCACCTCGTCCTCGCGCTTCGTGCTCTTCGAGGTGATTTCCAGAACGAAATCCGGGCCCTTGCCCTCCAGCCAGATCAGCCAGGTGCGGCGCTCCGGCAACTTGGGTACGCCGAATGCCACCCACACGTCCGGCACCACGCTGCGCGTCAGGTCGCCCTCGACGTAGTACACAAACATGTCGCTGCCGACATAAACATCGCTGCGCTCTCGGTAGAAATCTTCCAGCGGACTGGTCGCGTCGATGGTGGCGCGCCGGTGGAGAGGCGTCTCGGCCATCGGCTTACCATCGGATTCCGGGTAATCCGAGGGCGCAAGAACTTGGCGGAGGGGATGCTTGGGAGGTGCGCCGCGAAGGCGCTTGTGGCGCGGACGGAACGGCTCGGCTTCTCGCATGGCGTACTCCTTCAGCGGGCCGTGGGTGGGTGCGCGGGACTGTACCACGGGGTGGGCTCGGTCTTAAGCGGCCAGTACGGCAGGGTGCGGTGCCGACGACGCGAAGCATGGTGTGGCCCGGTAGCAGAACGGGCCATGTAACTTGCCAAAGACGCGGCGCGCTTTATGTGGGACAAACGCTCGGCGTGTTGTGCGAGTTCGCCAGCGGCAAGAACTCCGAGTGTGAGAATCCGCCGGGCGCCGAGTGACGGTCAGGCACACAGGAGCTGCCCCAGCATGTAAATCGACGGCAAGTAGATGGTGCACAGACGCTCCGGGCACGTGTTTGGGTCTTTGCCGAACGCGTGCTCTGCGGGTACGCCCATTGACGTGAGTTCCGCCCCGACCACCTCGACGTATACCGTGTTCACCGCCCGGTCGTGTGCCACGAAATCCATTTCGGCCGCGACGATCAGAACAACGGCATGGCAGATGCTGCGAATCTCGCCCGCATCGTGCAGGATGCCGAGCGCGGTGCGGATTCTTTGCGAACGGTCATACGGACAAGCCGGAGTGTCGAAGTCGTAACGTGTGGCGATGAGGGCCGCGAAAACAGAATCCATTACCACGGGATCTTCGGGCGCCAGGCGCTGCCAACGGTGGTACAGGTGTGCCGCCCAGCGCGCGGTTTTCCCCACCACGCCCCGCGTGGCGAAGGCATTCAGGATGGCTGCCATGGTGCCTGCCCAGCCCGTTTGCCGCGCCGGGCGTGCGAATGGGCGCCTCTCGCCGTAGCGGCCGTCCATGCCCGCGGCGAGGATCTGTATCCCCGCGGCAACCGGCCAGGTTCGAAACCTGGGCTGCGCATGGCCTCCACGGTGACCAACAACGCGCACTGCACCGCCAGGAGTGTCTGGATCATGAAGATCCTCGCAATGGCGAAATCGCATAGTCATCCGGCGAGTGGCGCCGGGCCATTACGAACGTTGCCGCAGAAAAACGGAAATGTCCCTGCCTATTCACCGAGCATCGGGGAGCTACCCCTTGCTGCGTGCTAAGACACAAAGGCTTTTGTATTTAGCAGGTAGCCCGACAGAGCGGGTTTCCTACAACAACGTTCGTGCATCGGACTTTGTGGAAGGTAGTCCAAGAAGTCAAGAACAGATGGCTGTATGGCAGCGGCAGCATCAACATCAACTGCCCGTCGTCGGTGACCGAGATTTCGATGGCGCCCCCTGTCGCCGTCCAGATGCGCGACATAGTTTGACGCATAGTGGAGTGCATTTTAGTCTCCGATTGCCGCAGGCCACCTATCCGAAGTCACGCGGTGGGTGATCCAGTG
>JAPOON010000745.1 GCA_026713405.1 Gammaproteobacteria bacterium | reverse complement strand
TGAACTTTGTGTCGTCATGACCACCTGCAGTACGCAGGACGCGGAGCGACTTGCGATGGCACTGGTGGAACGGCGTCTGGCGAGTTGCGTGCAGCGCATAGGCATCGACAGCACCTATCGCTGGGAGGGGGCGGTTCAGAACGACCCGGAGACGCTGCTGCTGATCAAGACCCGGCGAGACCGCTACGATGGGGCCGCCCCGTTTCTGGCGGAAGGGCACCCCTACGAGGAACCGGAAGTGCTGATGCTGCCGGTGTCGAACGCCAGCGACGGCCACGCCCGCTGGCTTGCCGATGAAGCGGCCCCGCACGCGCCATCGACGGTTTCCCGGCGGACGGCAACATCGACCGAATGATCGCCTGGTGCGGCCGGAAGGGCGGCCCCTGGTGCGATGTGCGGGCCGGAGGAGCGTCGTGATAGAGCAGGCGGACGCGGTGGAAACCGTCCTGCGGCGCATTTTGCGGTCCGGGAGCCTCGAAGCCTTTCCGACACACTCCACCGACCTCGATGTTGTTCTTGCCGTGGCCGCGGTCACCCTGATGCGCCGCCGCCCGTACAACGAACAAGAGATCAATGCGGCCCTCGTGGACTGGCTGGAATCGGTTCAGGGCTGGATGGATCACGTGACCTTGCGCCGGCGCATGGTGGATCTCGGTTTTCTGAAGCGGACGGTGAACGGTTCGCGCTACTTCATGAATTACGGACGGGTCGTCGAAGTTCTGGGCGACCCCGCGGTGGAACTCGATGCCGGAGCGATTGCCCGGGAAGTGCTGCGGGAACGCGAGGAGCGAAAGCGAATGTACACATCGGGGGATTGAGGACGCCGCGGCCAGCGGGTTTTGTACCTGGTACGACCTTCGAATTCAGGAACGCAGTCAAGCAAAAACCAGCAAAATTCGTGAACTCGACGAGCGGCTTGGGGCAATTTGCAGCGGTGAATTCCTACGGCGGCAGCAAAACTGTATTCGTAAAACGTTTATTTATCAGTACTTTATAGAAGATTTTCTTTCGTCTGGCCAACAACGCGACACCTTCCCGAGCCGCGCACCAGCGCCGCCCCTTGAGAGTAACCGTTCGTTCGTGCCGGTATAGCCTCTGGTAACGCGATCCGACATTCGCTATGGTGGCGACCATGGCGTATCGCGACACGGAAGTCGACCCGATCCCGCACCTTCCCCGGGCGGCTTCGGTACCCGCGCCGCCGGACTGGCGGCGGCTGTACGAGCAGACGCTTGAGCGGGCGGAAGCCGCCGAAGCGCGCGCCGAAGATCTGAAGCGGGCGGAGGTGACCGCCCGCAGCGAGGCGGGCACGTATAAGGGGCTGTTCAAGGCGGCCCGCCGCAAGCGGCTCGATGCGGTCGAGGACGCGAGCCGGGCTCGCCGCGCGGCGAAGAACGCACTGTTCCTCGAACGCGAGGTGACGCGCCTGAGCAGGCTGCTCGAGGAAGCGGGCGTCGACCCGCACGCTCGCGGCAGGGAGACGGCGCTGCGCAGGGAGGTCCACCGGCTGCGCAAGGCGGTGCCGGGGGCCAAGGCCCAGGCGGCCGAGATCGACCGGCTGCGCAAGTCCCTGTGGAAGTCGTACGACGACCAGGCCCAGTTGCGCCACCTGCTGCACGAGGCGTTGCGGCTCCACGACAAGCTCAAGGGCAGGTACCGGCGACTGCGCGCCGCGTTGAAGAGATCCGTGACGGCGAAGGACGGGCTGAAGGCGCGGCTGCGGCGCGCGACGGCGCCGGCTGCCGCGGACGCGGAGTTGCGCAAGGCGCTGCGCCGGTCGCGGCGCCGGAAGACGGCGCTCAACGCGGAGAGGAAGGAGAACGCCCGGCTGCGCCGGACGGTGAAGAGACTGCAGCGCCGGACCGGGAAGCAGGAGACGGTGATCGCCAAGCTCCGCGCCACCCGCGCGGTGCTGTCCAAGGCGCTGCACGGCCGGAGGAGCGAGAAGCGCGAGCGGCCGGGCACCGGTCGGCCGCGCGGCCAGGTCCAAGGCGCCCCCGGCCACGGCCGCACCCCGCGGCCCGGGCT
>JAPOON010000744.1 GCA_026713405.1 Gammaproteobacteria bacterium | reverse complement strand
GCCGGCTTCGGCACGGCGCGGGGCTTTCGGCTCATGTTCAAGGGCCTGCCCGTGCTGGGCTCCCCGTACGTGACCTTTCCCCTGGACGATCGCCGCAAGAGCGGCCTGCTCACGCCGAGCTTTACCAACCGCGACAGCACCGGCCTTGACATCTCGGTGCCCGTCTACCTGAACCTGGCCCCCAACTACGACCTGACACTCACCAGCCGCTACATGCACCAACGCGGCGCCCAGGCAATTACCGAGTTCCGCTACCTGCTGCCCCGCACCGATGGCCAGGTCCGGTTCGAATACCTGCCGGAGGATTCCGAACTCGGCATCACGCGGCGCTATTTCAGTTACAACAACCAGACCACCCTGAGCGAGGCATGGCAGCTTGTCGCGGATATCCAGGACATCTCCGATTTCTTCTACTTCGAGGACATGCACAACAACCTGAGCGTGGCCAGCCAGACTCACCTTAACCGGGCGGTTGAACTGAACTACCAGGCGCCGCGCTGGTCGTTCGTGGCACGGGCGCAGGGCATCCAGACCATCGATCCCTTCATCGGCCCGGGGCTTGCGCCCTATCGGCGCCTTCCGCAGTTCCTGATGTCGGGCGACTGGCGGCGAAGCGCGGTGCGCCTGACGTCGAGCAACGAACTGGTCCAGTTCGACCGCCGGATAGGCGTGACCGGCTGGCGGCTCGATCTGAACGAGGAACTGAGCCTCGACCTGAGGCGGCCCGGCATGTTCCTGACGCCCGCCATCGCCCTGCGCCAGACGAACTACTGGCTGGACGAGGACAGCGTGGAACGTTTCGCCCTTGCCAGCCGGGAAACCGAATTCTCGCGCACCCTGCCCGTCGCCAGCCTCGACGCGGGACTGACGTTCGAGCGCACCGCGTCGGCACGCGGCTGGCTGCAGACCATCGAACCGCGGGCGCTCTACGTGCATGTGCCCTACGAGGAACAGTCGCAACTGCCGATATTCGATACGGTGGAGCCGACGTTCAATTTCGTGCAGTTGTTCCGCAAGTACCGCTACCTGGGCGCGGACCGGAGCGCCGACACGGACCAGCTCAGCGTCGGCGTGACGAGCCGGCTGATCGATCTGGAAACGGGCCGCGAGAGACTCGTCGGCACGCTCGGCCAGACCCGTTACCTGAGCCCCCAGAAGGTGACCTTGCATCAGAAGTCCTTTCCCCTGGGGAGCGCTTCGGACTACATCGCCGAAGTCGTGATGAGCCTGCAACCGTCCTGGCGCCTGGGCGTGGACTACCAGTGGGACAGCGAAGCCGCCGAGACTTCCCGCACCGAGGCGCGGTTCGAGTATCGGCCGCGGCAGGACCGGATGCTGGGCTTTTCCTACCGCTTTCAGGAAGGGGTCCTGGAACAGGGTGACTTCTCGGTGGCGTGGCCCATCGGCAGTGCCTGGAAATTCATCGCCCGGGCCAATTACTCGTTCCTGGACGAGAAGCCGCTGGAACGATTCATCGGCTGGGAGTACGTGTCGTGCTGCTGGCGGATGCAGGTTTACGGCCGCGACTACATCAGCCGCCGGACGGGCGAATCGGACCGCTC
>JAPOON010000743.1 GCA_026713405.1 Gammaproteobacteria bacterium | reverse complement strand
GCTTCGGCCCCGTCGGCATTGCGCGAGTAGTTGACAACAACGTTGCAGCCCGCCTCCGCCAGCTGGCGCACACAGGCCGCCCCAACGCCGGAAGATGACCCAGTGACGATCACCACCGCTTCCTGCAAATCCATCATTGCGCCGTCCCTCTGAAAATGTGATTTCCCTGCCGATGCCTACGAATCCCGCCTTGGCCGACAGCCCCCTGTCCACCGCGGCTTGCAGCGGCAGCCGCTGCACTGCCACCAGCCCGGTTTCCAGATCGGATGCCGGTTCGTTAGTATTCGCGGCTTTTCCTCGGCGGTCAAAAATGAATTCGATCCAGGCGGTCATCTGGGACTTCGGCGGGGTGCTGACCAGTTCGCCTTTCGATGCCTTCAATCGTTACGAGGCCGAACACGGGCTTCCAGAGAACCTCATCCGTTCCATCAACGCCACAAATCCCGAGTCCAACGCTTGGGCACGGTTCGAGTCCTCGGCCGTGAGCCTGGACGAGTTCGACCGCCTGTTCGAGGAAGAGTCCGCCGCCCGCGGCCATCCGGTACCGGGCAGGCGGGTCATCGAAATGCTGAGCGGCGCCGTGAGGCCGCGCATGGTGCAGGCGCTCCGGCACTGCAAGGAAGCCTTCGCGGTCGCGTGCATCACCAACAACATGAAGACAGGGCTCGGTCCCTCCATGGCAGGCTCTTCTGCCCGCCAGGAAGAAACCGAACGGGTCATGGCGCTATTCGACCTGATCGTCGAATCCAGCGTCGAAGGCATCCGCAAGCCCGACCCTCGCATCTACGCACTCACCTGCGAGAGGCTCGGCGTGCCGGCTGGGGCTTGCGTGTTTCTCGATGACCTCGGCATCAACCTGAAGCCGGCGCGCGCGCTCGGCATGCACACCATCAAGGTACTGAACGAGGACCAGGCCATCGCTGATCTGCAGGCGGCGACGGGGCTGTCGCTGGGCTGATCCCCCCGGGGCCCTTTCAACCCCCTTCTATGCGGGGCATGAAGAAGACCTCGCTGGCAGCCTCGATCGGCTCCAGGAAGGCATCCTGGTAGATCTGGCCGTCGATGGCGACCGCCGACTTCGACAGCCGCTCACCAATCCCCGGCCACCGGGCCTCGAGCTTTTCGACGAGTTCGCGGTAATTCTCCGCAATCACCGCCACCTCGCGCTCCCCGCCGGTCGCGCCGAGAAGGTGGTCCGGAAAGACGACCCTCGCCATAGGGGTTAAGGCCCCTCCGCGTTAGTTACCCTCCAGGGCCGCCACGATGCGCGGCGGCGACAGCGGCAGATCGTTGATGCGCACACCGGTCGCATCCCTGACCGCGTTCGCCGCAACCGCCAGCGGCGCAATGATCGGCGTCTCACCCACGCCCCGCACGCCATAAGGATGGCTGGGGTTGGGCACCTCGACAATGTGCGTATCGATCATGGGCAGGTCGGAGGCTACCGGCATGCGGTAATCAAGGAATCCCGCATTTTCCATGACGCCGTCGGCATCGTAGATGTACTCCTCGTTCAGCGCCCAGCCCAGGCCCTGGGAGGCGCCGCCCTGCATCTGCCCTTCCACGTAGTCGGGGTGAATGGCACGGCCCGCATCCTGAACCGCCGTGAACGACAGCACGTCCACCTTGCCGGTTTCCGGGTCGACCTTGAGGTCTGCGAAGTTGATGGAGAAGCTCGCTCCCGCGCCCTGGGCATTCAGCGATGCACGCCCCAGCATCGGGCCCCCGGTCTTGGGCATGCTGGCCGCAATGTCAGCGAGGCTCATGGGGGTGACGTCCGCATTGACGCCGGGAGCGGGGACCGCCTGGCCGTCCTCCCACTCCACCTGGTCTTCATCGACGCCCCAGGTGGCAGCGACCCGCGATTTGCACTGGCCGATGATGTCCTCGCAGGCGCGCACCACGGCAAGCCCGGTGGCGAACGTCGTGCGGCTGCCGCCGGTGACGTTGCAGAAGCCCGTGCTTTCCGTGTCGCCGATGTAAGCCTTGACACGCTCATAGGGCACCCCGAGGGTTTCGGCCGCCATCAGGCACATCGATGCGCGAGAGCCGCCGATATCGGGATTGCCTTCCATGACGATCACGGTGCCGTCCTCGTTGAGGCGCACTTCGGCGCTGGACTGCATGCCGACGTTGAACCAGAAACCCGCTGCCACGCCGCGCCCGGCGCCTTCCGGCACCGGCGCGTTGTAGTTCGGATGCGCCTGCGCCGCTTCGATGCAGGCCTTGAAGCCGATGGGGGGGAATTTCGGGCCGTACGGCGCCTGGGTGCCTTCGTCGGCCGCGTTTTTCATGCGCAGGTCGAGCGGGTCCATGTCCAGTTGCCGGGCAATGTCGTCCAGGGCCACTTCCATCGCGTGCATCGACTGGGGTGCGCCCGGCGCCCGGTAGGCTGCCACCTTGGGCTTGTTGACGCGTACGTCGTGGGCCGTCACCAGGAAGTTCTCCAGGTCGTAGGGCGCGAAGATCGACATGGCGCCCGGCCCCATCGGGGCGCCGGCAAAGGCGCCCGCTTCGTAGGCCATCCACGCCTTGGCGGCGGTGATCCGGCCGTCGCGCTTCGCCCCGACCTTTACACGGCACACGGTTCCGGAGGTCGGCCCCGTGGCCCGGAACACCTCTTCGCGGGTCATGACCATTTTCACGGGCCTGCCCGCTTGTTTGGACAACATGATCGCCACCGGTTCGAGGTAGACCACGGTCTTGCCGCCGAACCCGCCACCGATCTCGCTGGCGATGAACTTCAGGTCGCCGATCGGCCAGTCCAGGATCTGGGCGGTCGATGAGCGGAAGTCGAAATGCCCCTGCGTGCAGCACCAGACGGTGGCCTTGCCTTCCTCGTTCACGGTGGCCGTGCATGCATGCGGCTCGATGTAGCCCTGGTGCGCCATGGGAATGCGGTATTCGCCTTCGACGACCACGTCCGCCTGCTCCAGGCCCTCGTCCACGTTGCCGCGGGCCAGCGTCATTACCGAGGCGACGTTGCTCGGCTTTTCCGGCTTTTCCGGCAGGTTCTTGGTGAAACAGTTCTCGTCGAGCAACGGGGATCTCTCTTCCATGGCCTCGAGCACGTCGAGCACGGGCGTAAGCACCTCGTAGTCCACCTTGATGGCACCGAGCGCCTGCTCCGCCAGTTCCAGCGATGTCGCGGCCACCGCGGCTACCGCGTGGCCGTGGTACAGGGCCTTGTCGCGGGCCATGATGTTCTTGGCGGTGTCGGCGATATCGCCGCCGCCTTCGCCGCCGAGCACCTCGCCGCTGCCGACCGACGGAAAGTCTGCACCGGAGACGGCGGCGTAGACGCCGTCAATGGCCAGCGCGCCGGAAACGTCCACGCTCCTGATGCGCGCATGGGCATGGGGACTGCGCAGTATCAACCCATGCAGCATGTTGGGCATGTTCTGGTCGGCGCCGAACTGGGCCCGGCCCGTTACCTTGTCCACGCCGTCCGGCCGTACCGGACGCGTCCCGATGTACTTGAGATCGATCGCTTCAGCCACGAAGCACCTCCTTGATGTGCGCTATGCCTCTAGTTTGCGGATAACCCTGTTCAACGAGCCGGGATTGTACCCTGCTCGCTGCTTTCCCGTTGCGCTGGTGCTGTTTGCAACTGATCCACAACTATCAGATGGAAGCAGCAGCAGTCCATCGCCCGGTCAGGCCTGATAAGCCAGTTCCTTCGCCGCATCCTGTACGGCCCTGATGATCTTGTCGTAACCGGTGCAGCGGCACAGGTTGCCGGCCAGCCAGTAGCGGATGGTTTCCTCATCCGGGTCCGGGTCGCGGTCGAGCAGAGACTTGGCGGCGACGATGAACCCGGGCGTGC
>JAPOON010000742.1 GCA_026713405.1 Gammaproteobacteria bacterium | reverse complement strand
TGGAGCAGGCAGGCATGACTCCCGGCGGCGGGCCGGTGCTGGTGACCGGTGCGACCGGGGGCGTGGGGTCCGTGGCCGTCAAGCTGCTTGCGCACCTCGGCCATGAAGTGCACGCGGTGGCCGGCAAGGCATCTCAGCACGACTTCCTGCGCGGGCTTGGCGCCGCGGAAATACTGGGTCGAGACGATGCGCTGGCCGGGGCGGAGCGGCCGCTGCTGCGGGAGACCTGGGGCGGCGTGGTGGAGCTGCTGACTTTCGATACGTTATCGGCGGCCATCGACCGGATACTCGCGGGCGATATGGTGGGGCGCGGGCTGGTGGATCTCACCGCTTGAGGCCGTAGGCAGCCCAAAATACCGAGCCTCAGCCCGGCTCGAAATACACCCGTTTGTGATCCATGACCCGGGTCAGGATTCTGTCCAGGCATTCCAGGTAGGGGCTCTTGCGGGCGTTGGTGCCGTTGATGGTGCTGACGGCTACGCGGCGCCGGGTTCGGGCCAGGTGTTGCAGGGGGGCCGTTACCGCATCGGTCTCGGGGTGGTCTGGCGGGACGTGGAAGGTCAGCCGCGCGCCGTGGTTCTCGATCACCAGTGCCAGTTCGCCATCCAGGAAGCTGAGGGTGTTGCCTACCAGCCTTCTCGGCAGTTCGGGCCAGTCGAGGGAGAGGCCGCAGGGGGCGGCGGGGTCGACGGCGTTGACCCAGAAGCACCGCGGGGGGCGGTGGTTGCGCAGGCGGTGCAGCCCCCGGGGCGTGATGAACTGGGGGCCTGAGAGTCCCTCGAAGAAGTGGCCGGCAAGCAACTCGCCGGCAAGCTCCATCACCCGGACGGCCCTGAAGAGTTCGCCCCAGTGGGCCTCGCGATTCGCGATTTCCCGGTTCACGACGCCGTAGCGCTCGGCCAGTCCGCGCACGCGCTCCTTGTCGTCTTCCAACCGCTCCAGCGGGTCGCCGGCGGGCCGAGTCGCCTCGACCAGGCGCCAGTGCCCCGGCCAGCCCAGGGCGACGGCGCGGGCGCGGCGGCGCAGGTTGCGGGTTCCGGCCGCGTCCAGGCGGAAGTCGCGCTGCAGGCCGGCCCGCAAGGGCGCCAGGCTGTCGGCGGTGACGGCTCCCTGCCAGACTGCCTCCCACCACTGTTCGTTGAATGCCTGGGTGTCTCCGCCGGCTAGATGGGTGTCTCTCCTCGAGGCGTCTCTTCTCGATAAGAATCTGTCCCGTGTCGTATTTTCGACAGGTTTCGTGTTGCCGGCATGATGGGTGTCACCTCCAGGCGGGTTGGCGTCCCGCTTCGTGTTGCTGGCGTGGGTGTCCCGATTCCTGGAGTCACTGGAACCTGGCGCGCGACCGTCCTTCGCACCGGGCGGATCTCTTCCCGCGGGTTGAGTGACCGCCGCGGCACGGTCGCTGAGTTGGTGGAAGCTGTAGCTGGCGGTGCGGTCGGTGAACAGCGGTTCCACCGCGGCCCTGGCCTCCCCGGCCGTGGCGTCCCGGTTGAGGGCGGCGTCTTCCGGGTAGCCGATGGTGATGCGGCGATTGCCGGCGCCGTGCCAGGAGAACTGTTCCCGGGTGAAGAACTCATCGAGCAGGTGATCGGCGAAATCGGTGAAGCGGCAAGCCATGAAGTCGGAGAGCCAGGCCTGCACGGGGGCGGCGTAGCCGCTCAACTGTTCGATGGCCGACAGTGCGCCTGCATCCGACCAGGGCCGCTCGATGCCCTGCCACGCGGCCCAGAAGCCGGGCAGCGTGCGCGCGGGCTGTGCGCTGAAGTCGGCGCGGCTGGCGGCGCGCTGGAAGCGCAACAGCGTTTGCAGGTTCTCGGCGTCGCAGTAGTGGATGGCTTCGCTGCCTTCCACCAGCGTGCCGGCGACCAGTTCGCCGGTGTCTTCGAGCAGCCCTTCCGGTACGCGGGGAAGTAGCGCATCGATCCGGTCTCTGGTGCAGGGGCCGTAGAACGAGAGTATTTCCCGGGCCAGTTCCTGGCCGGTTCGGGTATCGCCCACGTCGGGGAATCGCTTGCGCTTCGTTGCCAGGTCCGCACAAAGGCCCGTGTCCACAAGGGCCCGGGCAGTCTCGAGGTGCGCGATCCAGGCACGCCCGCCCTGGTGGAACCTCACCAGGCGGTCATGATCGACTTCCGCCGGCCATTCGGCCGCGGGGATCAGCACGCGCTCCTT
>JAPOON010000741.1 GCA_026713405.1 Gammaproteobacteria bacterium | reverse complement strand
GAATGGGCGGCGAGCGTTGCGCGCTCCGATCTCTACCTCAGCGCCATCACCGTGATGGAACTCGAGATGGGCGTGCGGTTGATGGAGCGTCGCGACGTGGCCCAGGGCGCACTTCTGCGGCGTTGGATCACCCGTGTCGTCATGTCATCGCCACGATCCTCGAGCACATTCGTGTACGCGAGGCAGCCACAACTGCCAATCCGAGAGCACCTCCGCTCAACATAGGGCTCCCCGCCGCGCGACACCAGGACAGGCTCCCGTAGCAAACGATCGCCTGAGGCCAGGCTGCGACCGCTACCCAGGAAACTGCCGTTTCGGGCGAACTTTCCGTCTCAAGCGTCCACCGCCACATCCTCAACCGGCTCAACGGATGCCTCTGATGACTTCCCGCGAGCGCCCCGTCAATCAACCGTACTTCGCTACCACCCTGTTTCGGGCGGTTATTCGTCCTATCCGCGAGTCCGGGTTTTCGCGCATGCGAACTGTTGACTACGATCGACGTTCTATTCTCCGCCCCGGAGGGTTTCGGCATCAACAGTGCACCAGGGGTCGGTGACGGCATACCGGACCTGCGCTACTTTCCGAAGAAGGCTACGAGCAGTGGCTCCGCGTGTTGATGGGCGCGAGCCTCTACGAGGGCCTACCGCCGTCCTCGGTTATGCGGATCGAAGGAGCTTGATGATCGCCGAGAGATCCCTGTCGCCGTCGCCCGCTTCGATAGCATGCCCGAGCTGCGCCAGGATGCCTTCCAGCATAGCGGCGGCCGGAGTGCCGCGGTTCGAATCGTCGACCAGGCCCTCCATGGTGGCCCTCCAGGTGGCGATCGCCGCCGCCGTTTCGTCGTGGTTTCCCGAGGCGATGCACCGGGCGTAGTGGCGATATTGGGGAGCCAACTGATAGGCGACTGCATGGATTATGGCTTCGGCATAGTCCCCGACGTCCAGCCCCACGCTCTCCGCCATGCGCGCACCGTGGATGTAGGCCAGCGACGAAGTGAGCCCGAACAGGATGTTGGCCTGGTCGAGCACCGCCCCGGCGGCGACATTATCGCCGAGGTAGTCGCTTGCCCCGCCCAGGCACAGGACCGCATCCTTGACGGTTTCCCAGGCTCCGGCTTCGCCGGCGATATGCAGGGGACATTCCGGCGTGCCGATGTCCTGCGGGAAAGCGGCGATGAACCCGTCGAGGTACCTCGCGCCCCGTTCCTCCGCCCATTGGGCCATACCCAGCGCATCCTCGGCAGAGGCGCTGGTTAGCTGGAGCAGAATCTTCCCGGACAGGTCGCCGCAGTTGGCGAGCACCTCGTAGGTATCGTCATAGGTGCCGACGCAGATGACGATCACCTCCGAACCCGCTATCCCCGATACGACATCTGCCGCCTGCGAGGCGCCGGCCTCCACCAGCGGCGCGGCCTTCGAAGCCGTGCGGTTCCACACGGTTACGTTGAAACCCCCGGCCAGCAGTTGCCGCGCAAGCGCGGCCCCCATGCGGCCGAGCCCGATCACCATGACTTTTTGGCTCATGCGGATTTTCCCCTTACCGATTGCCTGGAGACGTGATGTTAGCCATGTCTACCACGCTATACAAAAATCCCCGAAGAGTAACGGCATAAGTGGGGTCAGAGTGATTTTGCCCAGGCATAAATCGGGTGAGCGTTAATTCACTCTGACCCCATTTCTGCGGACCCCATTTCTGCGATGCGCGTATGATCCATTGAACGACACCTGATAGGGCCACCGAATTGACGTCGACGATCATCGTGCTGGGAGCCACCGGCAATCAGGGCGGCGCAGTTTGCCGGCACCTGAGCCGCCGGGGCGGATTTCGTATCATTGCGATCACGCGCGACACGGACGCACCGAAAGCCCGTAAGGTGGGGGCGTTGCCGCACATTGAGCTGGTTCGATGCGACGCTGACAAAGCCGATCGACTGGAGGCCGTCTTTGCCGCCCATTCACCGCTGCACGGCGTATTCTCTGTCCAGACCAACGACTACACGCAGGAGGGGTGCGCGCAGGAGATTGCACAGGGGAAGCGGATTGTCGACCTGTGCGAACAATACGCCGTGACGCACCTGGTGTACTCGAGTGTCGCGCAACTGCAGCCCGCGGAGTTGACCGATGTGGCGACCAAGATCGAGATCGAGGCGCGCCTGCGCGCCGGCAAGACGCCGTTCACCGTTCTGCGCCCGACGTTCTTTGTGGAGAACTTCTTCGCGGGCGGGTTTGCCGAGGCAAGCGGCACGGCCGTCGGCTACCCGGGTTTCGAGTCGGCGAACCCGGTCGAGCAGCAATACATCTACGTCGATGACCTCGGCATGATCGCAGCCTGCATTTTTGCCGATCCCGATGCATGGGCCGGGCGCACGCTCGAACTCGCCGGCGATTCGCTGACGCCTGCCCAACTCGTGACGACGTTCGCGGAACACAATGGTCGGCCGATGTCTGCTCTCGAAGCCGCCGTCGACGCCTTCGGAATGGATCTTGTGCCTCTATTCGCCGGAATGCGCGACGGCCTGTGGGAAACGATCGACATCGAGGGGCTGCGCAAAGAGTTTCCGTCTCTTCACACCGTGCAAGACGCCCTCGACCACAGCGGGTACCGCCCGCCGTAAAGCCGGAGCCGACAGCTATCGAGCGGTTGCGCCGGCCACAGCTATGCGGATCGCAGGAGCTTAGGATAAATGGGGATAAATGGGGTCAGGTTGAATTTACGAGAAATGGCGAGAAATGGGGTCAGGTTGAATTTACCGGGGATGAACGGGGTCAGAATGAATTTACCCAATTTATCCCCGGTAAATTCAACCTGACCCCATTTCTCGTAAATTCAACCTGACCCTATTTATCCAGTGTTCCGAGCCGCAGGCGCCGTTGGCCCGGTTCGCGAACGGGCCCGATCGCCGATCGCCATGAGGTGTTGACTCAGACGGATTGCGCCCCGTTAGGCCCCTCGAAGAATACCCTCTGGTCCTCCAACTCCAGCGGTCCGCTCAAGCCTTCCGACAGAAGGTCGTCCCCGTCCCGGCCCTTGACCCATCCGCAGATAATGCTCGACCGGTAGCCCAACAGTTGCCGAGCGCGCTTCGACAGCTTCGCGGCTTCTGCCGCCGGAAAGCAAATGTACTGGTTCTCTTCCTGGGCGAGCCAGTTGACCACCAGGGAATGGAATATGCTCGTGCGCTTCATGTCGCTGGAGCAGGCGGCAAGGCCATGCAGCGTTCTGCAAAGTCATAAGAGTACCGAACCCTTGGGCATGACCGCCTGGGCCACTTCGGACTCGGTGGCGAGCCGTTCCGACGGCCAGCGGTGGCTGCCCGGAACCATTCGCGTGGCGCCGTTTTCCGCCGTGAAGTCGGTGCCGGCCCACATGACGTTCAGGATCAGGTCGCGGGAGTCCGGGCCGTGCTGCACGTAGGGCTCGTAGACGGCCATCTCCCGGTGCAGGACCTGGACCGCCCCGCCGTTGCGGGCCTGGAGCGACACCGAGAGGCCCACCCGGTAGTGATGGCAGTTGGGTCCGTTCTGGGGGTACGTGGTGAAGCTCTTGAGTTGTTGGCAGCCGTCCTCCGCGGTCACGGTCTGGAGTGTGTGCTGCGGCGCCGGAGTCGAGGATGCAGCCATCGGCCGTTCCGGCAGCAATATCCGGTCGGCTACTTCGAGCACCCGCTCGTTGAGCAGGAGCGTCTCGCAAAGCGCCGGGTTGGCGTGCAGCACCGCGCCGATGGAGCGGTTGTCCTCGCCGCCGATGAACTCGTTGCCGAACTTG
>JAPOON010000740.1 GCA_026713405.1 Gammaproteobacteria bacterium | reverse complement strand
ACGGTGTGGCGCACTGGAAGGCCTGCATGAATCGGGAGAGCGAACTGGCCGAAAACGTCGAGGTGCGGGCCAGCCACACCGGTATGGCCATGAACCCGGACGTTCTGCACGTGATTGCCGACCGCCTGGCCCAGGATCCGGGAGACTGGCGCCGGTTCAGCCGAACTCAGGGCTGCCGTCCCTGGATTTATCCGGAGCCTTCCCGCGTCTGATCCCGCCTCGCGCGGCTCGCCGAGATTTCCCCGTCGATTTCCGTCCTGGTACGCAGAAAGTCCAGTCCGCGCGCTTCGGCGATACGCCGCACGTCCTCGAACTCCGACTTCCAGCGCACCAGCCCGTCCGGCTGGGTGATTACCTTGATGCGCACCGGCCCTAAACTGGTGTTCACCGTTTCAGTTGCACGGGGAAGCGCCTGCTTGACGAAGGGCAGCACCCGCAACCCGATCGTGGTTGAGCGGTTCAGCACCGCGTCGGTGAGCGCTTCCTGAGTGTCGAGACTGCAAAGCACTGACAGGCAGGTGCCCGGGCGGGACTTTTTCATGACGATGGGCGTCAGGTACACGTCGTCGGCGCCGAGTTCGAGCAGATGCTCGATCAGCGGTTCGTAGGCTTCCGGGCTCATGTCATCGATGTTCGCCTCGATCTTGCAGTGCCGCACGTCGGTCAGGGTGCCGGCTTCCAGTTCTCCGGCCAGCACGCGCAGCACGTTCGGCACCGCGAAGTCCCGCGTGCCGATGCCGTAGCCGAGGGCCGAGGTTGTGAAATTCACCGGCGCCTCGAAACGGTCGACGCTGGCCTTGAGGATGGCGGCGCCCGTCGGCGTGGTGCTCTCGCCGTCCACGCCGCCGTAGGAACAAGGCACGCCCTTGAGAATCTCCTGGGTTGCCGGTACCGGTACCGGCAGGCGGCCGTGGGCGCAATCCACGAATCCACCCCCCACCTCCACCGTGCCGCACAGCACCGCATCGACATCGAGATAATCCAGGCAGATCGCCGCGGCGACCACGTCGACGATCGAGTCCACCGCCCCCACTTCGTGAAAGTGAACCTGCTCGACGGGAATGTCGTGAATTTTCGCTTCCGCAACCGCGATTGCCTTGAAGATTCCCAGCGCCCGGTCCGCGATGCCTTCCGGATAGTCGGCTTTTCGAATCAGGGCCTTGATGTCCCGGTAATGCCGGTGGTCGGGTTGTTCGACGCGTTGGCGAACCCGGGCCCGCGTTCCCGAGATGCCCTGCTTGCTGTCCGGGCGGAAGCTGACCTCGAACTCGTCAGCGCAGGGAAGGCGCCCCAGGTTGTCCAGGATGTGGTCCCGGGGCACGCCGAGATCGGCCATGGCGCCCAGATGCATGTCGCCGCTGATTCCCGCGTGGCACTGGTAAAAGAGGGCTTTCAACTTCGCCTGCCTCCCGCGCCCGTCGCAGGCGTGTCGGCGCGGCGTCGCACAGACCCCGGACCCGTCAACGGATCAGGGGCTTCGGCTAATACGATATCGATTGCTCCAGAACCACCCAACGGCCGTCCCTTACCTGGGAAAGGGCGCTCTCGGTGGCGCCTTTGTGATTGTCGGCGGAAAACGAAACCCTGTAGCCGAAGATGTCGGTGTAGTCGGTAATCGCCTCGACGCCGCGCAGCAGCGACTCGACGGTGAGATCGGGGCCGGCATTCTCCAATGCCTTGATGGCAAGGTCCGCGCCCCGGTAGCCCTCCATCGCCGGCAGGCCCGGCTCGACGTCGTACAGGGCCACGTAGCGGTCCCACCAGGCCTGCACCGCCGGTGATTTCTCGTCGTCGGCGTAGAGCCTCGCCATGTGTACGAAGGCATAGTAGCCATCGCCGCTCTCCTGGTCGGCGATCACCTGCCCGTAGGCCGCGTTGTTGCCCACCCAGGCGACACCGGTCCAGCCCATCTTGCGGGCCGTGTCGAGTACCAGGATGGTGTCCCGGTGCACCGTGCCCATCAGCACCAGGTCGCAGCCCGCGTTCCGAAGCCGTAACACCGCGGCGGTGAACTCGCTTTCCGTCGGCTTGTGCGCTGCCTCGGCGGCAACCTCCAGCCCCATTTCCCGGACCTGGTCTTCAACGGCATCCCGAATCTCGAGCCCATAGTCCGTGTCGTGATAGATCGCGCAGACCGTCTTCCTGCCCTCGCGCTCCACGAAATACTTGATGGCCGCCCTGACTTCGTCGTAGTAGATGCCGTGCTGGGAGAACTTCATCGGGTGAAAGGGCTCCACCATCGCCCGCGCACCGGATACCGGAAACAGGTTGGGCACACCCTGCTCGAACTGCTGGGGCATGACGGCGTTGTTGGTGGGCGTCCCTACCGCCAGGATCATGGCGAGTACGTTGTCGCGGTTGATGAGCTTGTTGGCCGCCTGGATGGCTCGCGGCACCTGGTAGGAGGTGTCTTCCACCACGAACCGGATCCGGCGCCCATGGACACCGCCCGCTTCATTGGCCTCATCGAGCCGCATGCGCGCGCCGTTGACCACGCCCACACCCCAGATGGCGATCGGGCCCGACACATCCGTGTAGGTGCCGAGCACGATTTCTTCGTCGCTGACCCCCCGGGTCGCAACGGCATCATCGTCTTCCGAATCCCCGCCCGAACACCCGGCAAGCAGCAGCGGCAACGCAAACAACACGCTCTTCGCGACAACTGCTCTCATACGCAAAAGACCCAATCCCGCAGAAAGTCCGATTCTACTGCGTCCGATTCCCCGAAACGAGGCGCGCACGCATTGACTGAACACTTGCTAGTACATTTCCCCGATCAGGTCCGCGTACTTCTCGTGGACGACCTTGCGCTTCAGCTTCTGGGTGGGCGTCAGTTCGTCGTCTTCGGGGTCGAGCAGCTGGTCGATCAGGCGGAACTTCTTGACGGTCTCCACCCGCGCGAACTTCGCGTTTACGCGCTCGACCTCCTCGCCGATCAGGTCCTGCACCTCGCTGGTGTGGCAGAGGCTGGTGTAGTTGGTGAAGGGCACGTCGTTGTCCTGGGCGAACTTGGTGACGTTCTCGTGGTCGATCATCACCAGGCAGGTGAGGTAGGGGCGCCGGTCGCCGATGACCACCGCGTCGGTGATGAAGGGCGAGAACTTGAGCTGGTTCTCGATCTCGCTGGGCGTGATGTTCTTGCCGCCCGCCGTGATGATGATGTCCTTCATGCGGTCGACGATGTAGACGTAGCCGTCCTCGTCGATGCGGCCCACATCGCCCGTGTGCAGCCAATCCTGCCGGATGGTTTCCGCCGTCTTCTCCGGCTTGTTCCAGTAGCCCTTGATGACGCCGGCGCTCCTGATGAGGATCTCGTCGTCGTCGGACAGCGTCACCTCCACCTCACGGTTTGACTTGCCGACGCTGCCGATACGGGACTGCCCGGACACGTTGGCGGTGGCGAGCCCGCTGCACTCGGTCTGCCCGTACACTTCGTACATGGGCCTGTTCAGGGCCCAGAACCAGTCGATAAGCTCCGGCGCGATGGGCGCGGCCCCGGTCGACAGCCAGCGGCAGCGGTCGATGCCGAGGAACACCCGGATGTTCTTGAACACCAGGAAGTCCAGTACCGGGTAAACCAGGGCCAGTGCCCAGGGCACGGGCTCGCCCGACTTGAGATATCGCGCGCGTCTGCGTCCGAGCTTGAGCGCCAGTTCGTACGCAAGACGCCCGAGCGCGGTGCCGTCCTTCAGCTTGATGATGATGGTCGAGTGCTGCTTTTCCCAAACCCTCGGCACGGCGAACGCCACCGTGGGCGCCACCTCCTGCTGGTCGTGCACGAAGGTTTCGGGTTCCTCGACGAGGTTGACCACGCAGCCCGACTCGATGCCGCTGGTCACGTAGAACATGCGCCCGGCGATGTGGGCGAGCGGCAGGAAGCCGAGCTGTTCGTCCGTGTCCTGGAAGCCGTAGATATCCCGCATGTTGCGCATCATGAAGAGCATGTTGCGCTGGCTGATCATGGCGCCCTTGGGCGGGCCGGTGGTGCCGGAGGTGTAGGTGAGCACCATGAGGTCTTCCGGGCGGGCGGCTTCGATTTCCCGTTTCCAGGCATTGGGGTGTTCCTCACCGTAGGCGCGGCCAAGCTCCAGTAGGTCTTCGTAGCTCAGGCACGCTTCGTCCCGGAAGTTGCGCAACCCCTCCATGTCGAAGATGACGATCTTTTCCAGTGTCGGCGTGCGCTCGCGAACCTCGAGGATCTTGTCGAGTTGCTCCTCGTCCTCGGCGAAGTAGAAGCGCGTGCAGCTGTCGTTGACCAGGTATTCCACCTGCACCGGGGAATCCGTGGGATAGACGCCGTTGGTGACCCCGCCGATGCAGTTGATGCCGAGGTCGGTGAACACCCATTCCCTGCACACCTCCGCGGCCACCGAACAGACATCGCCGCGCTTCAGCCCCAGCGCCTTCAGCCCGAGCCCGACCAGGCGCGCCTGCTCGCCGTATTCGGCCCAGGTGTACTCGTTCCAGATGCCGAAGTCCTTTTCCCGGAGCGCGATCCGGTCGGACCACTCGGTGACCCGCTTGCGGAACAGCCGGGGCAGCG
The DNA here is from genome assembly GCA_026713405.1 of Gammaproteobacteria bacterium. Next base: position 10,141 of record JAPOON010000740.1, on the reverse strand, counting down.
TATCGCACCCGTCGACGATCTGTTCAGCCATCTTCCAGACTCCTTGAGCGGCATTGATGTGGAAAGTTGAACGGCCCCGGGTTTTCTCTCAGCGCCAGGTCTTCCGCTGTTTCCACCGGCGCCTGCCCCGCACCCCCTGATCTTTCATCCCGAGATAGAATTCCTGGATATCCGTCGCGTTCTTCAACCGCTCGCAGGTATCCCCCATGACGATGCGGCCGAGTTCCATCACGTAGCCGTAATCGGCCACGTCCAGCGCCATTCTGGCGTTCTGTTCCACCAGCAGCACGGTCACCCCCTGTTCGCTGTTCAGGCGCGTGACGATCTCCGCGATTTCGTGCACCAGCTTGGGCGCCAGCCCCAGGGAGGGCTCGTCCAGCAGCATGAGCCGGGGCCGCAGCATCAGGGCGCGGCCGATGGCCAGCATCTGCTGCTGGCCGCCGGAGAGCACCTGGGCGGGCTGCCTGACGAATTCCTTCAGGACGGGGAAGTAGTCGTAGACGAGTTCCACATCCGCATCGATTTCCCGGTCGCTGCGCGAATAGGCGCCCATGCGCAGGTTTTCCTCCACCGTCAGGAACGGGAACACCTCGCGCCCTTCCGGCACGTGACCGATACCGAGCCGCGCCACCCAGTCCGGGTCCCGCGCCTGAATGGGCCGGCCCTCGAAAAGCACGCTGCCTTTCTGGGGGTCCATGGCGCCGCTGATGGTCTTGAGCACGGTGGTCTTGCCGGCGCCGTTGGCCCCGAGCATGGTGACGATGCTGCCCTCCTCAACGCGCATGCTGATCCCGTGAATCGCCAGGATCGGGCCGTAGTAGGTCTCGATGTTGCGCAGCTCGAGCAGGTCCGCCATCGTCAGTCCCCGAGGTAGGCCCGCAATACTTCCGGGTGGTTCTGAACGGCAGCCGGCTCGCCGATGGTGATGGTCTGCCCGTCCGCCATGGCGAGCACCCGGTCCGATGCGCTGGTAACCAGGTTCATGTCGTGCTCGACCATGATCACGGTGATGCCGAGTTCCTCGTTGATGTCCTCCAGCCAGAACGACAGGTCCTCGGTCTCCTCCGGGTTGAGCCCGGAGGACGGCTCGTCGAGCAGCAGCAGCTTCGGCTTCAGGCACAGGGCCCGGGCGATCTCCACCATCTTGCGCACCCCATAGGGCAACTCGCCGATCACCTTGCGGCGGTGGCTGCGCAGGTCCAGGAGATCGATGACGTCCTCGACCGCCTCGCGCAACGCCAGTTCCTGGCGGCGCACCGACGGCAGAAACAGCAACTCGGAGAACAGGTTGCTCTTGCGGTGGATGTGGCAGCCGATCAGCAGGTTCTTCAGCACCGTTTCCTGCTCGAACAGTTCCGTATTCTGAAAGGTGCGGGCAATGCCGAGTTCCGCCACCGCGTGGCCGGGAACCCGGGTGATGTCGCGGCCGTCGAAGACGATCGAGCCCTGGTCCACATCGTAGATGCGGCTGATGAGGTTGAAGATGGTGGTCTTGCCGGCGCCGTTGGGCCCGACGATGCTGAACACCTGCCCCCGATCCACGGCAAAGGAAACCTCCTGAACGGCCTTGACGCCGCCGAAGCTGACCGAAATGCCGTTGGCCGCCAGCAGCGTCACTTCAGCCGTTCCGTGCGCAGGTAGCTTTTCTGGCGCTTGTAGGTCGCGCGGCGGTACAGCGGAAACTGTTCGAAGTAGAGGCGTATCTTTCGCCAGCGCCCGTAAAGTCCAAGCGGCTCGTAGATCAGGAACAGGATCAGGATCAGCCCGAAGATGCCCGGCTCCAGGCCGGGGATCTGTGCGACGGCCGGCGGCACGGTGTCCCGGAACATGGCGATTCCCTGGGGCAGGAGGCCGATGAACATGGCGCCGAATATGACCCCGTGCATGGACCCGAGGCCGCCGACCACGACCATCAGCAACAGTTGTATGGACATGATCAGCGTAAACGCGTCCGGCGCGAGGTAGCTGATCTTGTGCGCGAACAGCCCGCCCGCAAGCCCGGTGAAGCCGGCGGAGATCGCAAAGGCGAGGCTCTTGGTGTACGCAAGGTTAATGCCCATGCTCTCGGCCGAGGTCTCCGAGTCCCGCACCGCCACCATGGCCCGCCCGGTGGGGCTGCGCAGCCAGTTGAGCGCGGCGATCATGCAGAAGAAGAGCACGGCAAGGCACAGGTAATAGAAGGCCGCCGGCGTCGACAGGTCGATGAGGAACTCGGCCCTGGGCACGGCCAGGCCCCGGTATCCGCCGGTCACCGACTCCCAGTGCCCCAGTACCTGTTCGACGATCATGGCGAACGCCAGGGTGGCGACAGCCAGGTAGATGCCCGTCATGCGCAGGGCCGGGATGCCGACTATTCCCCCCACGATCGCCGTGAGGCCGGTGGCCGCGGCCAGGGCGAGCGGCAGCGGCCAGCCGTGGGTGAGGAGCCACGCATGGGTATAGGCGCCGATCGCCAGGAAGGCCGCATGGCCCAGACTCACCTGGCCCGTGTAACCCACCAGCAGCATCAACCCGATGCCGGCGATGGCATAGATGTAGACCAGGGACAGTTCCCCGAGATAGAACCGGTCCAGCACCAGGGGCGCCAGCAGCACGGCCAGCCCCAGCAGGCCGTACCAGAGCCGCTGTCCATGGTGCTCGAACAGGTCGATGTCCTGACCGTAGTGAACTTTGCGGATGAAGCGCACGGACCGTTATACCTCCGGTTCACGGGCCAGGTTGTCGAACCGGTCAAGTTCGTACCCGTTCGCCGCTTTCACGTCGAGTCGCACCATCGCCCCGTCAGACTTTCTTCTGCTGCATGGTGGCGAACAGGCCTTCCGGGCGCACCATGAGCATCACCAGCAGCAGCACATAGGCGCTCAACTCCGAAAACCCGGGCCACAGGTAGCGGCCGGCAAACTGCTCCACAAGGCCGATGAGCAGCCCGCCGAGCAGCGCGCCGGGCAGATTGCCGAAACCGCCGACAATCGCCGCGGCGAAGGCCTTGATGCCGATGAATCCCATCAGGGGGTCGATCAGCGAGACCGGTGCCATGAGAATGCCGGCAAACGCCGATATGACCGCGGAGAGCGCCCAGACCAGCGAAAAGACGCGCTTCACCGGAATCCCCACGTAGAATGCCGCCAACTGGTTCTGCGACGCGGCCTGCATGGCAATGCCGAGCCGGGTGAACCGGAAGAACAGGTATAGCAGCCCGCACAGGACCAGGGTGCCGCCCATGATGACGACGTTCTCGGCGCCGATGACGAGGTTTTCCCATTGCCAGACGATGCCCACGTACGGCAGGTCCAGCGCCCGGGGCTCGTTGCCCCAGATGGCGCCCGCCACCGCGCGCAGCGTGAAACCGAGACCGATGGTCAACATCAGCACGGCGAAATGCGGTTCGCCGATCATGGGCCGCAGCAACACCCGTTCCAGCAGGGCTCCCACAACGGCCATGACGAGTACCGCGGCCAGGAGGCCCAGCGCAAAGGGCCAGTCCAGCAGGTTGATGAAAACAACCGCCATGAAGGCGCCGATCATCATGATCTCGCCCTGGGCGAAGTTGACCATCTCGGTGGCCTTGTAGATCAGCACGAAGCCGAGCGCGATCAGGCCGTAGACACACCCTTGCGAAACGCCGCTGATCAGCAGCTGAACGATCTCCACCGGCAGTCCTTACACCGGCCCGGGCTTTCGCCCGTACATCAGGCCGCGCTCGAGCACCACTCTTCCCTGTCCCAGGACAAGCCGCGGAGTATCACATTAATCACCAAAGGGTGGTAGATTTGCCGTTTTTACGGACATTGGGAAGATCATGACGCTTCGAATCAACTCCACGGCGCCCGACTTCACCGCCGAAACGACCCAGGGAACCATCAGTTTTCACGACTGGATCGGCGACGGCTGGGCCATCCTGTTCTCGCACCCCAAGGATTTCACCCCGGTGTGCACCACCGAACTCGGCTACATGGCCGGCCTCGCACCGGAGTTTGCCAGCCGCAACTGCAAGGTCATCGGCTTGAGCGTCGACCCGGTGACCAACCACGCCGAGTGGTCGAAGGATATCGAGGAAACCCAGGGCCACGCGGTCAACTACCCGCTGATCGGCGACCCGGAACTCAACGTGGCGAAACTTTACGACATGCTGCCGGCCGAAGCGGGCGACACCTCCGAGGGCCGGACACCGGTCGACAACGCCACCGTCCGCTCTGTATTCGTGATCGGCCCGGACAAGACCATCAAGGCCATGCTCACCTACCCCACGAGCACCGGGCGCAACTTCGACGAAGAGCTGCGGTTGGTCGATTCGTGCCAGCTCACCGCAAGGCATCAGGTTGCAACCCCCGTGAACTGGCAGCACGGAGAAGACGTCATCATCGTGCCCGCGGTATCCGACGAGGCGGCCCGGGAGAAATTTCCGGACGGCTGGCGGGCGCCGAAACCCTATCTGAGAATCGTGCCGCAGCCCGAATAGTTCACGCTTGGGCCCGAACGGCATGAACGGGCCCGAGGCCGGCTCCGGGCGCCCCGCCGCATCCGGGCGCCCCGCCGCGTCCGGGCGCTTCGCCGCGCTTGGGCCCGGCATCCTGTTCGCCGCAGCCGCCATCGGCGTCTCCCACGTCGTTCAGTCGACCCGGGCCGGCGCGGTTTACGGGCTGGCCATGGTCGCGCTGATTGTCGTTATCGGCATCGTCAAGTACCCCGCCATCCGCTTCGGCAGCCAGTACACCGCTGCAACCGGCAAGAGCCTGCCGGAAAACTACATCGACCAGGGCTGGTGGGCGGTATCCCTGTACCTGGTCACCCAACTCCTGACCGTCTGGTTCGTGCTGGCTGCCATTGCCGTCACCACCGCGGGGTTGGTGCTTACCGTGTTCGACCTGGCCATGAGCCCCGTCGCGCTGACCGGCTGGCTCATGGCCGGCACGGCGCTGCTGTTGACGATTGGCCACTACCGTTGGCTGGAGCGCGTCGGCAAGGCCCTGGTATTCGTCCTGGTCGTCATGGTGGTAGTCGCCGCAGGCGCCGCCGTACCGAAAATCGACTGGAGCGTCGGCAACTTCGCCTTCGAGCGTATCGATGTCCCCCTGCTGTTGTTCGTGGTCGCCATGGCGGGCTGGCTGCCGACCCCCGTGGACGCCTCCATCCTCACCTCCGTCTGGACAAGCGCCAAGCTGAAAGCGTCGGGAACGGGTATCTCCAGCACCCACGCCCGCTTCGACTTCAATCTTGGCTACGTGACCGCCATGGTGCTCGCGGTCGGCTTCCTCCTGCTTGGCATCGCCGTGATGCACGAACCCGGCATAGCGCCCAGGGATTCGCCCCCGGAGTTCGCCGCCCAGGTGATTGCGCTGTTTACGGAGACCGTCGGCGGCTGGAGTTTCTACCTGATCGGCGCGGCGGCCATCGCCGCGATGTTCTCCACGTTGCTCGCCGCCATGGACGGCTACCCGCGCCAGTTCGCCTACGCATTCGCCGGACTGCGCGGCACGGAAGCGCCCCGGTGGTTTGTCCCGGCGCTCATTTGGGCCTGCGCGCTGGGCTCCTTTACGCTGCTTGCGGTTCTTCTGACTTCCTTTACCCGGTTCATCGACCTGACAACCACCCTGGGATTCGTCATGGCGCCCATCTACGCCTTGCTCAATCACCGGGCCATGACCGGCGCCGAAGTGCCGCTGGCTTACAGGCCGTCGCGCGGGCTACGGCTGTGGAGCCTTGCCGGTCTCGTCGTCCTCGCAGCGGCCAGCATCATTTACCTGTACGTCCGTTTCATCCACGGCTGAGGGGGCTGAAATCGCCCGGCAGGCAGCGCCGGGGCCCCGTTTCCAATCCATTTTCATTCCACATTTGCTGTGAACTGATTTCAGCATTGCCCCTTAGCATTGAACTCAACCGATTACAGGACGCACCTGTTGCCAAGGTGGATGACGTGAACGGAATCGACATGAATGAGAGCGACGCGCCGCTGACGGCGAACGAAACAGCGCTACTCCTCGGCGCTTTCGCAACCCTTGCAGTGAGCATGCTTTCGTTCCTCGCCCTGTAACCGGTCAATCCCAACTCTCCGTAGAGACCTTGTGATGACCTATCTGGCCAACCCCGCGTAAGCGGGGTTTTTTTTGGCTGGTTCCAAACGTCCCCCCTTGCAGTGGCCGACAACCGGTAGGACACTTGCATCCCAACGCGCAAACACCTTGACAGCCAACGCCTGATCGGAGGAATAACGGCATGAAATACCTGCACACCATGGTTCGCGTCACCGATATCGACGAGTCGCTGGACTTCTACTGCAACAAACTCGGGCTCGAAGAGGTGGGCCGGCACGAGAGCGAGCCCGGCCGCTTCACGCTGGTCTTTCTGGCCGCGCCGGGCAACGAATCCGCGCAGGTCGAGCTCACCTGGAACTGGGATCCGGAAGAATTGACCGGCGGACGCAATTTCGGGCATCTCGCCTACGAGGTGGACGACATCTACGCCACGTGCCAGCACCTCATGGACTCGGGCGTGACCATCAACCGCCCGCCCCGCGACGGACGCATGGCATTCGTTCGTTCGCCGGACGGCGTATCCGTGGAACTCCTGCAGCGCGGGCAGGCGCTGCCGGCGGCGGAGCCCTGGCAAGACATGGGAAATACCGGCGTCTGGTAAGCCCTGCGGTGGTTCCGCCCACCGCAATGTGTTACTTTTCGTAGCACTTGTTCCATTATTTCGCCCCATCTACGGGTTGCCGGGACAGCCGGTCAGCGGCTGACCCGCGAAACCAAACGTCAAATGCGCCGATAGTGCGCCAGAAAGTGCGCGAAAATTCACCAGACAGGTGCTCAATTGAGTGAAGTTCGCACCCGTTCGCCGCAATCCAACGGGAGTGGGGCATCGCCCCGGTAGGCAATGCGTCGAACGTACATAACCGCCCTGGCCATCGCCGTTGCGATCGGCGTCTGGCTGCTCTCCGGGCAGATCGGTACGGAAGATCCGCCGCCCAAGCCCACACCTGCCGAACTGGCGAAACAGCGGGCCGCCATGGCCCAGGATCGCCCTCCGACCCGGGTACGCGCCCGGGTCATCCACGCCACTCCGCAGCTTCGGCACCTGCGGGTGCGGGGCAAGACCGAGAACAAGCGCACGGTGCAGGTGCGCGCCGAATTGACCGGAACCGTCGTGCAACGGCCGGTGGAGCGCGGCTCCCGGGTGACCGCCGGCGACCTGCTCTGCCGCATCTCCGTCGAAGACCGCGAGGCTGAACTCCAGCTGACGCTCGAGGCGCTGAACCAGGTGCGCCTCGAGTACGACGGCAGCCTCGAACTGCAGGCGCGCGGGCTCTTGTCCGAGACCGCAGTCGCCCAGGCCAGGGCGCGGCTGGCCGGTGCGGAGGCGGAACTGAAGCGCAGCGAACTGGACATGGCCAAAACCCACATCAAGGCGCCGTTCAATGGCATCGTGGAAGACGTTCATCAGGAAGTCGGCGACTATGTGAACCCCGGCTCTCCCTGCGCCACCATCGTCGATCTCGACCCGATGCTGCTCGTCGGACGCATTTCCGAGGCCGACGTGGCGCGGGTGTCCGTCGGGCAGCAGGCCCGGGGCCTGCTAAACGGCGGACGGCAGGTCACCGGGGCGATCAGCTTCGTCGGCCGGCAGAGCGATCCCGCCACCCGTACCTACCGGATCGAGATTCCCGTACCCAACCCCGCCTACGAACTGCGCAGCGGCATATCCACGGAGATCGCGATTCCCATCGCCGAGGTTCAGGCGCAGCACATAAGCCCGGCGCTGTTCGCGCTGGACGACGCGGGGGTCATCGGCGTTCGCACCATCGGCGACGACGGACGCGTCCGCTTTCACGCGGTGGACATCGTCCGCGAAGACGCCGCCGGGGTCTGGGTGTCGGGCCTGCCCGCAATCGCGACGCTGATCACCGTAGGGCAGGAACTGGTGGTTCCCGGAGAATACGTCGAAGTCGATTTCGAGCCCACATCGGAGATGCCCGCCGCCGCGCCGGCAATCGCACCGGCTCCCCTGTCTCCCGACAGCGAAGCCGGTGCCTCCCATGCCGCGGAGCATCGGCCCGCCAGCGCATGAACGCCGTCATCGATGCGGCCATCAACCGCTACAAGACCACCCTCATGGTCATGGTCATGGTGGTGGTGGCGGGCCTGTTCGCCCGCAACGCCATTCCCGTCGCCAACGAGCCCAACATCCAGATTCCCTTCTACATCATCACGGTCATACACGAGGGCATCACGCCGGAGGACGCGGAACGGCTGCTGGTCATGCCTCTCGAAGTGGAGTTGCGCAACGTCGAGGGCATCGACGAGTTGACTTCGTACGCTTCGGAAGGGTCGGCAACGGTCATGGTCGAGTTCGATGCGGAATACGATCTCGACCGTGCGCTTCAGGACGTTCGGGAAGCCGTGGACAACGCAAGGCCCGAGATGCCGGGCACCATCGAGGAACCGATCAGTCGCGAGACCACCACCGAGGACTTTCCGATCCTCCAGGTCAACCTCGTCGGCGAGGATGTACCGGAACGCGTGCTCTACAACCTTGCGATCGAGCTGAAGGACGAGATCGAGATCATTCCCGAGGTGCTCGATGCCGAATTGCAGGGCCACCGGGAGGAAGTGCTCGAAGCGATCATCGACCCCAATGCGCTCGAAGCCTACCGGATCGCCAACGACGAACTGATCAACACCATCGTCCGCAACAACCGCCTGATTCCCGCGGGCAGCCTCGACACCGGCGAGGGACGCTTCTCCGTCAAGGTACCGAGCGTCATCGAGGACGCCCGCGATGTGTTCGACCTGCCCGTGCGGGTCAAGGACGATGCGGTGGTTACTCTCGGCGATGTCGCAACCGTGCGCCGCACCTTCAAGGACCGCACCAGCTACGCCCGCGTCAACGGCGAAGCCGCGATCTCCCTGAACATCCTGAAGCGCGCCAATGCCAACATCGTCGACACGATCGCCGCCGTAAAGCAGACGGTCGACAAGGTTCGCCCGAACCTGCCCGCAAAGGTGTCCGTCTACTACTCGCAGGACCAGGCGCCCTGGACCCTGCAGCAGGTCACCGAACTGCAGGGCAACATCCTGACGGCGCTCGCACTCGTCATGATCGTCGTCGTGGCTGCCATGGGGTTCCGCAGCGGCGTCATCGTCGGGCTGGGCATTCCCGTTTCCTTCCTGTTCTCGATGACGCTGCTCTACCTGATCGGGTACACATTCAACTTCATGGTCATGTTCGGCATGCTGCTCGGGCTCGGCATGCTGATCGACGGGGCCATCGTCGTCACCGAATACGCCGACCGCAAGATGGTCGAGGGCTTTGACCGCCGCAGTGCCTATGCGCTGGCCGCCAAACGCATGCTCTGGCCGGTCACCGCCTCCATCGCAACCACCCTGGCCGCATTCCTGCCGCTGATGTTCTGGCCGGGCGTGCCCGGGCAATTCATGCGCTACCTGCCGGTGACCGTATTCACGGTGCTTACGGGTTCGCTGCTGTATGCACTGATTTTCGGGCCGGTGCTGGGCGCGCTGTTCGGCCGTCCCGGCGCCCGGGATGCACGCTCGGTGGAAACGCTACGGCAACTGGAGGAAGGCGACCCTTCCAGGATGCGGACGATCACCGGGCTGTATGCCCGGATTCTCCGTGTGGCGACCCGTCACGCGGGGCTTACCCTTGCCCTGGCCCTTGCCGTCGTCTGCGGGACTTTCTGGGCGTACGGCGAGTTCGGAAAGGGCGTGCTTTTCTTTTCCGATACGGAAGGCAAGTTCGCCATCGTCACCGTCCGCGCCAGGGGCAACCTGGCTGCCGAAGAGATCGACACCCTGGTCGGCGAGGTGGAAGAGCGGATACTGCAGACCAGCGGCATCCTTGATGTCAACACTTATACGTCGTTGTCCAACATCTCCTCTCCCTGGGGGGGCGGCGGCGGTTTCGATATCGTCGGCCGGCACTTCATCGAACTGCACGACGAGAACGACAGGGAGCGAAAGACCACCGAAATCCTGGAGGATATCCGCCAGCGCACCGGGGACCTAGCGGGCATCGCCGTGGAAGTGAGGCAGATGGAACAGGGCCCTGCCGAGGGCAAGCCCATCGAGATTGAATTCGCCTCCCAGCACAAGCCGCTCCTCGAGCCGGCGGTAGAGACGGTGTT
>JAPOON010000739.1 GCA_026713405.1 Gammaproteobacteria bacterium | reverse complement strand
TGGGTTCTCCAGCACGCGCACGTAGTAGAAGGCGCGCTGGGCGGGATCGAAGTCCGGATCCTGCCACAACGCCTTGAGCTCCCCCGCGCCCTTGTCGGGAGTCACCGCGCAGGTGCTCAAGTCGACGCCTGCACCGTTGTCCGGGCAGCGCTGCGTGAGGGGGTCTACCGTGCCGCCGTCGGAACAGGCGATGTCGATGACCGCTTCCCGCGTCTCGCCATCCTCGACCCAGCCCTTGATGACTTGCAGTCGCTGCAGCGCCACCGTGTCGGTATCGCGGGCCGCCCAGGCGAAGAAGCGGGGGGCGCGCTCGCCGTCCGCCGACAGGTCGGCGCCCATGGGCACGCCCTTCGCGTAGGCCTCTGCGATGCTGTCGGGGGCTGACAGCAGCGACTCATCGATGTCGTAACCCGCGAAGAACCGCACCCGGATGTGTGGGCCGCTGGTGCTGAAGGTCTCCTTGCGCCGGAATGCATCGAATATGGCGTCCCGGGTGTTCGCCTCCGCCCAGACGCCGGCGAGCCCGGAAGCACCCCAGAAGCGGGAGGCGCCCTGGGCATATTCCGGATCCCCGGGGGCAGAGTCGGGCAACGGCACGGATCCGCGCATGCTCGGCTCGATGTCCGTCAGACCGGTCTTGCTCCAGTAGTTGTCTTCCTCGAATGAGCCCGCCGCGTTGTGGGTATCGGACGATCCGATCACGCCGAAGCGGAAGGGATTGAAGCCATCCTTTTCTTCCATCGCCAGGCCGTTCCGCCAGGCTTCCCGAACATAGCTGCCGGGTGCGCGCGAGGCCTGGTCGCTGGCCACCCTGAGCTCCATCAACTCGAAATCGGCCCATTCGTCATTGGGCGAGAGCAGCGGATGGGTATCCGAGGTTCCCTTCACCTGGGTGTTCTCGACAAGCGGCTCGTTGCGCATTCTCAGTTGTGCGTAGTCGGCATCGATCGGCTGGCCGGCCCAGTCGGTCTGCTGGAACATCCAGCCGTCCGAGCCGTTCGAGTTGTGGGGAATGGCGATCGACTCCATGCCCTGGGCACGGTTGGCGTCCATCCAGGCCCACAGGTCTTCCGGGTTGCGTGAGTCGAGCATGGAAAACGGCTGCACCGGCACCTCGCCGCTGCGAAAGATCACGTTGCGGTGCAGGTTCTGCAGCTCCGGCCCGGAGGTGGTGTACTCGTAGCCGATGAAGGTGGTGAAGTTGCCGGGGTCGTTGTGGCGCTCGGCCGACTCGATGATCTCCTGCCAGGCGGACCGGGCCACGTCGCGGTCGTCCAGATCGTCTTCTGCGTCCGGGTTGTTGACGGTGGCGCGAAGGTACTCCACCATTTTCCCGAAAGCGGCCACCGAACCTTCCGCGCTGTCAGCGCCCCGAACGGCCGGGGCCAGTGGGTGCCCTGCGTAGGGTGAATTCTCGTCGCCGAGCTCGCGCCCGATACCCAGGTAGAACGCATGGTCAGAGACTGCCAGGAAGTCGAGGGGTTTGCGCATCTGCATCACGAAGCCCGTTGCATGCTCGATGGCCCCGCCCCTGGCGTAGTCGTAGGCATCGTCCGGCGTGCGCCGCGTGCCCATGAGGTAGGCGTCGATGGAAAGCACCGTGTGGATGTGCGTGTCGCCGAAATAGGCGTTTCTGAGCGGGTTCGGCTCGATGGCCAGGGGCTCGGCCTGCGTTTCGTCAGTTGGCGCGGCTGCGGTCGGACCCGCAGCCTCCTCCGGCGGCTGCTCGCCGCAGGCCACGGCGAATAGCAATACGCCCATCCATGCGATCGCGGTTCTCATCACACCCATCCTTGTACTGCGTGCGGGCCGGCAATGTAACAGGTCTTGCCGAATATCACTCAGGGATTCCCGCAACGACTGGACTGATGGTCAATCGTCGCCCGGCCCGACTCGGCAGCAGGCTCGCTGGTACCATTCCGACCTGGCTCAATCTCAAGGCAGAATTGCTCGGCTGTGGCGTTGCGTATTCCCGCCGAGGCGGCTGAGCTTTTCAGTCCCCGGTGATGCAATCCGGCCCTGCCAGCCGATCACATCTCCAGAGCCCCCAAGACGGACACCGGGCCTTTCCCCGGCTCGGGCAGTTCGAGGACGGTAGCGCCTTGGCCGAAACCGAAACGGAAACCGAAACCGTATGCCCAGGATTCCGAGCTAGCGACTTGAGTTGAACACGTCGTCAAGCGTTGGCGCGTCGAGCACGTTTTCGGCCCAGGTTTCAAGATCGGCAGCAGACGCCTGGCCCAGCCTTTCGGCGACTTTGGGCGACAGCAAACCGAACCGCCGTCGCAGAAGTCTTTCCAGGACCGCACGCTCCCCCTCGACGCGACCCTGCTGCATGCCCTGTTCCATACCCTGCTGAATACCTTGCTGCATGCCCCGCTGCATACCTTCTTCGCGGGCCCTCGAGATAACTCCTGCCATGGTGGAACTGTCCTCGCGATACTGATGTTGATAACGCCGATACTCATTGTCAGTGAGGCCGGCGTAGATGTCGATGAACTCAATGTACTTGGAACGCTTGTCGC
>JAPOON010000738.1 GCA_026713405.1 Gammaproteobacteria bacterium | reverse complement strand
GCCGGAGCCTCGACCGGGCCGGCCGGTAACGGTAACGGCAATGGAGAAATCGGGGCCTGGCCTGCAGACTCAATGCAGGCTTTTGCCGAGCCCGAGGTTCCGGAATCCGCCAACGAAGGTTGGGCTCCCCAACCACCCGATGCCGCCCCGCCGGCCACGGTGCCGGCGCCGCAGGCCAGTACCGCCAGACAGCCGGAACCGGATGCGGAGTCGTTGCAGGCCCCGGCCGGCAACGGCGTTCCGGCAGGCTCCCATGCCGCTTCCGCGCCGGCGCAGGAGCCGGCAAGCGAACGCGAGTTGGCGCAGGCCGCCATCGTCGCATCGAACGGAGAAGACGGCCAGGAGAGCCTGGAACGCGTCACGGTCGACCAGAAGGCCATGATCAACTGCCGGGCCGACCTCAACCAGCTGGTGCCCTTCAAGTACGACTGGGCCTGGCAGAAATATCTGGACGGCTGCGCCAACCACTGGATGCCCCAGGAAATCAACATGACCGCCGACATCGCGCTGTGGAAGGGCGAGGACGGCCTCACCGAGGACGAGCGCACCATCGTCAAGCGCAGCCTCGGCTTCTTCTCAACGGCCGACTCCCTGGTCGCCAACAACCTGGTGCTGGCGATCTACCGCCTGATCACCAATCCGGAATGCCGCCAGTACCTGCTGCGCCAGGCCTTCGAAGAGGCCATCCACACCCACGCCTACCAGTACTGCATCGAATCGCTGGGCATGGACGAAGGCGAGATCTTCAACATGTACCGGGAAGTGCCCTCGGTGGCCCGCAAGGCCGCCTGGGCGCTGAAACACACCCACCACATCTCCGATCCCACCTTCACCACCGGCACCCGGGAGACCGACAAGGCGCTGCTCGAGAACCTCATCGCCTACTACTGCGTGCTGGAAGGTATCTTCTTCTACTGCGGCTTCACCCAGATCCTCTCCATGGGCCGCCGCAACAAGATGACGGGCACCTCGGAACAGTTCCAGTACATCCTGCGCGACGAGTCCATGCACGTTAATTTCGGCATCGACGTCATCAACCAGATCAAGCTGGAGAACCCGGAACTGTGGGACGATGAAGTCCAGAACCTGACGCGCCACATGATCCTCGAAGGCACCCAACTTGAGATCGAGTACGCCCAGGACACCATGCCCCGCGGCGTACTCGGCATGAACGCCAACATGATGACCGAGTACCTGCAGTTCATCGCCAACCGCCGCCTCGCCCAGATCGGCCTCGCCGAGCAGTTCCCGGGCGTGAAGAACCCGTTTCCGTGGATGAGCGAGATCATGGATCTGAAGAAAGAGAAGAATTTCTTCGAGACGCGGGTTACGGAGTATCAGACCGGCGGGGCGTTGAGTTGGGATTAGTCGGTCGTTTGTGACGCGACCAATGAGACATTCGTGTTCGATTGTGGAACTCGCTTCCGTGGAGGAAGGTCAAAATAAAGCACTCCGCGGCGCCTCATCTCGGCGACTAGCGACTTGATGTGAGTGAGTCGCATAGGGATATTTTCAAGGATGTCGGTGGAAAGCGCATGAAAGGTGGTATTTCCGGATTTGGACAACTGTCTGACAATACGAGTTTCAGCTTGTCGCTGATAGGCAGGACATCCAATGCCAGCACGCTGTTGCTGGATCGCAGCAATCTCATCGTGAGTGAAAAGGCTAATCTGATCCCCGCTTTCGCTTCGCAATTGCTCATGCGTTTCCTGCTCGCGTCGTTCCACTTTTTCTTGAGTGTCGCGAAATACTTCAAGCCCTTTCACGGAGTGTGTGCCTAGCACGAGACGCATTTTCACGCGATTTTCTCTCGGCTTTTGGATTGGGAAGTCAGCAACGTAGGTCGCGGCTCCCACATCTTTCAATTTTTCTCTCAGTAGATGCAGTACACGACGTTCGTTGCTCCATTTCTCAGGCAAATCATTAAACTGCTTACTCCATTCTGGATCGGCAAGGAATCGTCCGAAAGATTCGGAAACGGCGGAGTATGTGACATGGCGATTAACGTGCTCGGACATAAAATTGATCAAAAACTCACCATTTTGTGTACGCAGAAACTCAAATACAGGCTCAGATTGAATGTCCCAACCAGTTGGATCAATAAAAGCAAAAGTAAATCCTTCCCGACAAGCGCTTGCTATGTCACTCAATCGATCCTCAAAACGACCATGAAACACATGAATTTCAAAACTGTCATGCGCTTTCGAATACTCACGTAACTGATCAACCGCTTCGGCCCGTTTCTCACAAAAACAAAACCTTACCTTCAGCCCAGCAACACCGCTCCTTCCGAGATCAGCTCGCACAGCTTCCAACGTCTGCAGAGCTTGATCAAACGATGCGTCAGAATAGTCTGTTTCCGAAACACGCCAAGGGCCCGCAAATGCATCGACAAAATTGAATATGGGCGAACGCCCTTGAAGTGTCTTGTAAGCTGCCGCTTGCAGGTACTGAGTCAGGAATTCATGCTTGATATAGGATTGTTCTCGTCCTCCGTATTTGTACAACTCGACGGCCAATTCGGACACCTAAAATTTACTTGATCTCAGAATTTCGTTTGGCACAATTCGACGCGGGAAGCCGTTCCACTCTTTGCCTTCAAGTAATCGGCCTCCGGATTTTGGTCGAGCGCCACCCCATTGCTTGAAGAAAAAAGCGACACTGGCTGCCTTGCAGCGATCGCGCAGGTCCGTTGCCCATTCCTTTGCCATTGGTCGGGCGTACGGACCACTTTCACCACCAACGATGGCCCATGCGATCCCATCAAGGTTGACTTCTCCTATGGGTCCTAGCAATGGCTCGAACGAGATGAAGCGTGCGTCAGACGAAATCTGGCGCAAGTGCCCGATTCTCACCGTGTGTGCGGCATCTTCAACCGACACCCCCAGCCAGATGTGCGGAGGTACAGGATCTTCCCCGTATCGATTGCGGACATAGTTGCGCATCAGCGAACTTCGCTTGGTCAACACTTGGTAGACGTGCCAGTTTGCCGACTCCATTGCATCAAAGATCTTGTCAATGTGTTTTCGGTTAACGTGCTTGTGGAAGAGATCGCTCATGGAATTTACAAAGATCATGCGCGGCTTTTTCCATGACGCCGGCTGACCAAGCCGAGACGGCCAATGACGGAGGTCGAAACCCTGCTCATAGGGATGGCCAGCAATGCCCCGCCACCTCTCAGCGAATCGTTCTGCATAGCAGTTATCGCAACCGGGACCAATTTTCGTGCAGCCGGTCACCGGGTTCCATGTTGCGTTAGTCCACTCAATTGCTGAGGATTGCCCCATAGTGATTCCAATTCAGAATGAACGAGCAACGAGTTAGTTCCTGCTCAAAAATAGCAGCAGCAATCCCCGTTGGCGCTAGATCAGTCGATACGACCGCATCAACATCTGTCGGCGGTGTCAACTTTGGTGCACATCGCGTTTGGTACCGTCTTTGCGCTCTACGATCAACATGCTACCCATAGGAATACCAAAGCATTCCTAGACTCTATACTGTGTATTTATCCA
This sequence comes from Gammaproteobacteria bacterium, assembly GCA_026713405.1. Next base: position 9,218 of record JAPOON010000738.1, on the reverse strand, counting down.
GCTCAAGATCTCTAAAGGATGCGACACATACATCTACCCCGTAAAGCCGCCCACCCCAAATACAGCAATACTCCTACAGTTTTTTCAGAGAATTCGCACAGCCGTCGATCCGGCATTGCCATACTCTCTGGAAATGCATACTGCAATCACACGCCAACCTAGCCTCGGAAGACCGGACGTGCGGTTAGCGAGGATGAGCGCGACGAGTTGCAGATTCAACGTCACATCATTTACTGCAATCGGCCTCGACACGAAGAGATCTGGCTGCATACGCTCTACTACAACAAGGCAAGCGCAATGGCATCGGCACACGAGGTGAGACAGACCGAAGAAGCAATGGAACGTGAGTAGAAATCAGAACATGAGCACCGAGGGCGCTGAGTTGCTCCAGGCCATCGAGCAGATGAAACAAGGCGTGAAGGGCAGAACCTACACAAAGGAACAGCTCCTGGCGATTTCCGCACGAATGTCGGTCAAACTCACCCAACGCGAATTCGCGAAACTTCTCAACGTTTCCATCGACGCCGTTCAGGACTGGGGGCAGGGCAGGCGGTCACCACGGGGGGCAGCGAAGACGTTACTCAGAATCGTGCAAAGCCATCCCGAAGTGTTGGAGCAACTGGGGCCGTAGAGGTTATTCGGGCAGCGTGGCGCGTCCCACGGTATTCGCGTCCGTTCCGAACCAGACGGAGTTGGTCGCCGCGTCGTGGATCATGTGCCGCACCCTGCCGCCGCCGCTGTCGATTGGCACCGCGTCGAGAAAACCGGGCAGGGCCTACTACGTGATAACCAGCGCCTCGGTCCAGGCCTCGGAGTGCACAGCACATCTCCCGGACCGCGGCCTGCCGAAACGGCCTGCTTGCGCGAACAGCGCATAGGTTCTTCCTGTTTCTCTACAGGGTTTCGCAGTGCGCCCGCAAGGCATCGATGAACGCCAGGGGCTGATCGAGAAACAGATGGTGCCGCGCGTTCTCGACGGCAACCGAGCGAACCTCTCCGGGAATCAGCGATTCGAGATGCTCCCGGGTCTTCTCCGTGAACAGCTTGCTTTTCGCACCGTAGATCAGCCCCACAGGCAGCGTCAGCCCGGCGTAGTCCTCCGGCGCGCGTTCGGCATCCTTCAGGACGTTTGGCAGGTCTTCATCGAACTTCCACTCCCAGCCTCCGCCCTGCACGGGCATCAGGGAATGCCGCGCGATGTAGTCCAGGATGTAGGCGTTCTCGCAGGGTTGGGGCGGCTGCAGCCGGAAGCGCGCCAGCGCCGTCTGCCGGTCCGGATAGACCTTGGCCCGGCCGCTCATGGGCGGGTAGTCCGGCAACGGTTCGTCGGGATGGCGCAGCCCTGAATCGGCCAGGATGAGCGCGCCGAACCGGTCCGGGTACAGGTTGGCCGCCTTGGTCGCCATGTTGCCGCCGAAGCTGTGGCCGACGACGATGACATCGTCATCAAGGCCCGCCGCGTCGCAGACGCCAACGATCTCCCGGGCGTAGGTGGCTGCATCGTAGGTGTAGCGGAAGTCGGAATCGCCCATGCCGGTGAGGTCCATGGCCACCACGCGGTAGGCGTCGGTGAGCTTCGGGGCTATGAAATCCCACCAGCGGGAGTGCGCGTTCATGCCATGGATGAGCAACATGTCCCGGGTGCCCTTGCCGGGCCAGGAGCGGTAGACCACATCGCAGTCTTCCACCTCGACTGAACCCACCTTGCTCTCGACCTCGACCGCCTCGAAGAACCACTCCGGGATGACCGGCGCGGTGTCGGCCCGGTCCCAGCGCGCCACGGCTAAAGCGCCCCGAATCGTTCGAGATGGTGGTCGACGTTGCCGAACAGCGTGTCGATCATGGTCAGCCGCTTGAAGTAATGGCCGATGCGGAGTTCGTCGGTCATGCCCATCCCACCGTGCAGTTGCACCGCGTTCTGGCCGACGAAACGTCCGCTGGTGCCCACCTGCACCTTGAGGGCGGACACTGCTTTCTGCGCCTCCGGCCCGTAGCCTTCGTCCATGCGCATGGCCGCCATGTACATGAGGGACTTTGACTGTTCGTGCTCCATGAACATGTCCACCATGCGGTGCTGCAGCACCTGGAACTTGCCGATGGGCTGGCCGAACTGCTTGCGCGTCTTGCAGTATTCCACCGTGTCCTTGTAGAGCACTTCCATGCAGCCTACCGCCTCGGCGCCGACCGCGAGCGTGCCCTCGTCGATGGCCTGCTGCAGAATCGTCAGCCCACCGCCTTCGTCCCCGAGCAACGCTTCCGCACCGACCTCGACGTTTTCCAAGGTCACCTCGGAGGCACGGAACGCATCCACCGTCGGATAGTCCCGCCGGCTCACACCGGGCGCATCGGCGGGCACGATGAACAGGGAGACGCCTTTCTCGTCCCGCTGCTCCCCGTCCGTGCGCACCGACACCACCAGAACGTCTGCCGCGGGCCCGTTCAGCACCACCGCCTTGTAGCCGTTGAGAACGTAGCCCCCGCCGGAGCGCTCTGCGGTCGTCACGAGGTCTGCCAGGTTGAAACGCCCCTGGGGTTCGGCATAGGCCAGCGACGCCTGCATGGAGCCGCCGGTGATTCCCGGCAGCCAGGCGGCACGCTGCGCCTTGTCGCCGCCGATGCGAATGGCGCCGCCGGCCAGCACCACGGTGGCCAGGAACGGTTCCACCACCAGGCCCTTGCCGAACTGTTCGCACATGATGATGCTTTCGATGGCGGTGCCCCCGAAACCGCCGTCTTCCTCCGGAAAGGGCACCCCCAGCCAGCCGAGTTCCGCAAAGGTGCGCCATTTGCCGGCATCGTAGCCCAGATCTTCCTTGACGGTGCTTTGCCGCGCGGCGAAGGAATAGTCGTTCTGGATAAACCGCTCGATGCTTTCCTGAAGGAGGGTCTGCTCCTCTGAAAACGAGAAATCCATGTCAGTGTCCCTTACCTGGTTCGCCGGGGTTGCTGGCCTCGAGCAGCAGCCGGGCCAACCGGTCTCTCTGCGCGTCCGCAGTCCCCGGCGAGTCAAACAAGCGGGCAAGCATACCCTGTCTGGCCGAACGTGCGTAAGCACCGCCGAGCGGCGCCTCGTTGTCGCCGGGGCGCTCGTCCGGCATCGGCAGGGCGTAGTATCCGAGCGCCTCGACCATGACTGCGCGAATGTCGACGATCATCTCGGAAGAGAGAATATCCAGTACTGCGCCCGCCACATCCTCGCGCAGCGCCGCCCCTTCCGCCGCCATCGCCCTGAGTTCGAGTGCCCTCAGCGCCTCCAACCTGATCTTGAGCGATTGAGCCTTGCGCCTGAAAGCGGCGTCGTCCGCCAACACGCCGCCGCGGCCGTCGTGAATCTCGTCCAGAGCTTCCTCCAGCCCCGCGAGCAGTGCCCCGATCTCCGCCGTGGATACCGGGTCTGAGCGCACGGACTCCGGCCAATGCCGGTCCACCAGCGCCTGCACCTGCCTCGTAAAGGCGTTGTCCGTGTCTCGAAATGACCCTTTCACTCGGGCACCATTGCGCCACCCTCAAGAATTTCGGCGGTTACACCATGAATTACACAACCATTATCACCGACATCGCGGACGGCATCATGACCATTACCCTCAATCGGCCGGACCGGTTGAACGCTTTCAACCGCGACATGCTGCTTGAAATGATGGACGCCCTGGACGTGGCCGATGCCGACGATTCCGTACGCGGCATCATCGTCACCGGAGCCGGCCGCGGCTTCTGCGCCGGCGCCGACCTGGGCTCGGGCGGCAACACCTTCAATGCCGATTCCCGAACAGACCGCCCGGGCGGCCTGCATGCCGACGGCGGCGGCCTGCTGACGCTGCGCATCTACGAATGCAGAAAGCCCATCGTGGCGGCCATCAACGGCCCCGCCGTGGGAGTCGGTATCACGATGACATTGCCCATGGACGTGCGCATCGCCGCCGACGATGCCCGGTTCGGATTCGTCTTCGCCCGCCGGGGCATCGTGCCCGAAGCCTGTTCCACCTGGTTCCTGCCACGCGTTGTCGGCATCAGCCAGGCGCTGCAATGGTGCTACAGCGGCCGGGTGTTCGGCGCTCAGGAAGCCCTCGACGCCCGGCTGGTGCAGAGCCTGCACCCCGGCGACGCCCTGTTGCCCGCCGCGCGCGCCATCATCCGCGAGATCGCAGACAACGCCTCCCCCCTGTCCGTAACCATGATCCGGCACATGCTGTGGCGGATGCTGGGGGCCGATCACCCGGTTGAAGCGCACAACCTGGATTCACGGGCCGTCTATCACCTCGGACGCGGCCCCGACTCGAAAGAAGGGGTGGAAGCCTTCCTGGAGAAACGCGCCCCGACCTTCCGCGGCAGTGTGAGTTCCGATATGCCGGAGTTCTTTCCCTGGTGGGAAAAACGGGAGTTCTCCTGAGGGACGATGAACATCCGGAAGGACCCACCGGGGCCGAAGCCCCGACCGGGCTCACCACCTTCAGGCAATTTTGCGCTACCCTGTTTCGCGCTCAGGTGCCGGGACGAGGCGTTCCCGGGCCAGGCCCGAACGACATGCTGACTTGCGGAGGCTCGCGATCATGAGTGAACAACCCCGTATTGCACAAAGGGCTCCCTATCCCATCGAAGCCAAGAGCGGCGAGAAGTATTTCTGGTGCGCTTGCGGCCGGAGCGGCAACCAGCCGTTCTGCGACGGTTCACACCAGGGCACCGGGTTCACGCCCGTGGCCTACCAGGCGGAAAAGGACCGAACCCTTTATTTCTGCGGCTGCAAGCAGAGCGCCGGCAAGCCGCTCTGCGACGGAACGCACAACGGTCTGTAGCGAACTTCACCCGGAAAACAACAACCGAAAACACCATGAGGCGCTACCACCATGCTATCCACGCTTTTCAAGGGCAGGAACCCGCTTGCGTCAGCCCGTGCTGACAAGCGGCTCGGCGCCATCGCGGCGCTGACGCCCGACAAGGCAGAAAAACTTCGCGACGAGATCGCCGGCTGCGCGCGCGGCGACGCCGATCTCCGGGTACGCCGGGCCGCGCTCGAGTGGGTTGACGACGGCCACCTGCTTGAGGCGTTGCTGGACGATGCGGATATCGTCGAGGCAGCCGCAACGCGGCTCGCCACTCTCGGCGCAACCACCGACCATCCCGCGGTGCGCAGCGCCCGAATGCGTTCGGCCGCCTCTGCCGAAGCCGCCCTGGACGTGGCGAGCGGAGTGACGACGCCGGAGGAACTCGCGGCGCTGTTCCTGCGCTGCCCCTCAGCGCATCGGGAGGCGCTGTTGGGCGCGGTGCGTTCATTCGGCGAGCGCGGCCTGTCCACGCTGGAGCGCGAATCCCGCAACCACGACAAGCAGGCCAACCGTATCGCCCGCGACGAACTGGAGCACCTGAGAGGGTCAAACCGGGCAGTCGAGGAGTTATGCGCGCGCGCCGAGGAACTCACGGCTGCCCTCGGCCGGGAAATCACCGGCGCCTCCCCGGGCCGCCGCCATCAATTGGCGCGCGCCCTGGCGGAATGCGCGCGAGGCGTACGCGACCAGGCCGCGACCCTGGAGCGCTACGGGCTGGCAATCCCGAACACCGACGACTGGCAGGCAGCCATTGACACCGCAGCGTCAGCTGCGGCTGCAGCGTCAGCTGCGGCTGAAGCGGAAGCTACGGCCGAATCCCTGGCTGCAGGCTCGGCTGCAGACGCAGCTGCGGCCGACGCCAATGCCACGGACGACGAAACAGCATCCGGCGGTGATACGGCGCGCCGCGGGGAGGAGATTGCCGGAACCCATGCCCCAAGCTTCGACGTGCTTTCGGCTGAACTGCAGACCCTGGACGAACGCATGGCCGCGGGCGAATCGCTTGCAGCGCTAAAGCCGACACACGATGAACTGTCCGGCAACTGGCTCGCTCAGGCCGACCGCGCGCAACCCGACAAGGACCAGAAAGCCCTATTCGAGACGGTGAGTCACAAATACCGCGAACTTCTCGAAGCCGACCAGCGCCTGAACGACATCGAGTTCCGTGGCGTGGACATGCCGTCCGAAGCAGACGACAGGCCCGACGACCCGGATGCGCTGCAGGCGCTGTGGAAGCAGCAGCGCGACCTGGAACGGGCCCGCAGTCACCTGCAGCGCCAGTCGAACTCGGTACGCTGGCCGGACTGGGCGCCCATGCCCCAGGCGCTGCAGTCCGTCGCAGACACCATAGCGGGTCTCGACCGCTTCAATGAACGCGCGAACGAACACCAGAAGGCCCTGGAGGACGAGTTGGCCGCTGCCATCGAGAAGACCGGGGCAAGCGTCACCGACGGGCACCTGAAAGCCGCCCGGACCACCCTTGGCCAGGCGCGCAAGCTCTCCCGTTCCCTGCCGGAACGCATCGTGCGCAGCCACCGGAAGGCGCTGCTCGCCACTGCGTCCCGCGTCGAGGAACTGCAGGACTGGCAGGCTTTCGCCACCTCGCCCAAGCGCCGGGAACTGCTGGACAGCATGCAGGCCCTGGCCGAGGAACAACCGTCCAACGCGAAAGACCGGGCAGACCGCATCAAGGCGCTGCGCGCCGAGTGGAACGCGCTCGGCCCGGTTTCCGGCTCCGGTACGCGTTCCATGCACGCCCGTTTCAACCGCTATGCGGAGCAGGCGTTCGAACCCTGCCGGGCGCACTTCAACGAGCAGGCGGACCTGCGCAAGCGGAACCTCGCCGAACGCCGGCACATCTGCGAGCAACTCGAGGAGTACCTGGACAACGTCGACTGGGCAACGGCCGACATGCGCGCCGCGGAACAGATCATGCGCACCGCCCGGGACGAGTGGCGCGCGCGTCATCCCGTGGACCGCCGGCACGCCAAGGGCCTGGACGCCCGTTTCGAGGCACTGCAGGAACGCATTTTCACCCAGCTCAAGACGGTCTGGGATGCCAACCTGGCCGCCAAGCGCGCAATCGTGGAAGCGGCGGAGAATCTCGCCGCCGGTGACGCCAGCATGCCTGACAAGATCAGCGAGGCGAAGGGCCTGCAGCGCCAGTGGCGCGATGTGGGCATGACGCCGCGCGGGCCCGACCAGAAACTCTGGCGGCAATTCCGGGAACAGTGCGACCTGATCTTCGAGGCCCGGGATTCGGGCCGCAAGCAGGCTGCCAGCGACAGGGATTCCGCAATCGCCCGGGCCGAGGCCATCTGCGAAACCATGCAGGAAGCGGTAGCGGCGGCCAACCCCGCCACGGCGGACCGCGCCACGCTGTCCCGCCTGCGCGCCGAGTTGTACGCCATCCGGCTGCCCGACCGGCTGGAAAAAAACCTGCACCGGCGCTTCGACGATATCGCCCGGAGTTACAACCAACTCATACTGGCAGGCGAGATCGAGGTACTGTGCCGGGACCTGGAGCAACTCAAGGCCTGGGATGTCGAGGTCAGCCAGGCGGAAGCCGAAGGCCGCGCCATCGAACCGCCCGCACCCGCTTTTGCAGAACGCACCGCGAATGGCGACGAACCGGTCCAGGCGCTGCACCGCCTCACCCTGGAAGCGGAATTGCTGGCGGGCATCGAGTCGCCGCCGGCCGACGGGCGGCTGCGGCTCGAGGTGCAGGTAGATGCGCTGAACCAGAGCATGGGCCGCCGCGCCGCCGAGAAGGAACCCCCGGAACTCGCCGAGACCTGGTGCCGCCTCGGCCCCAAGAGCGACGCGAGCGGGGCGCTGCGCGAGCGCTTCTTCAGCGCCCTACTGAAGCTGGCGCGGCCCCACGACCGTTGATCGCCCGGGCGCCGGATCAGGCCCGGGCCAGCCCCGGCAGTTCTTCCCCTTCCGTGCGCGCCACGAGCGCCGTGATGGTCAGGTCGCTGGTGACGTTGACGGCGGTGCGGCACATGTCAAGAATCCGGTCGACCGCCAACACGATGGCGAGCGCCTCCACGGGCAGGCCCACGGCCGGCAGGATCAGGGCGATGGCAACCAGGCTCGCGGCCGGGATGCCCGCTACGCCGATGGAGGTGAGCAACGCCAGCAGCACGACGATGAACTGCTCGGCGATGCCGAACTCAACGCCGGACACTAGGGCGTAAACCTGGGCGATGAAGACTACCACCACGCATTCGTACAGCGCCGTTCCGTCCATGTTGACCGTGGCGCCCAGCGGCAGCACGAAACTGGTCACCCGCTTGGAGACACCGGCCTGTTCCGCCGAGTTCATGCTCACCGGTAGCGTCGCCGACGATGACGCCGTGGAAAACGCCGTCAACTGCGCGGGGGCGATCTTGCCGTAGTAGGCATAGGGCCGGACGCCGGCGAACAGCCGCAACAGCAGCGGCAGCCACACCGCGAAGTGCACCAGGAGCGCCAGCAGCACCGTCAGGAAAAAGAGGCCCAGCGCCTCAAGCGCCGCGAACCCGGAAACGAGGAGCGTCTTGCCCACCAGAGCAAACACGCCGATGGGGGCGAAGCGCATGATCCACATGGTGATCATGATCATCACGTCGTGCACACCCACCCAGAAGTTCTGGAGTGTTTCCCCTGCCGGCCCCTTGAGCCGCGACATGAAGTAACCGAAAACCACTCCGACAAATATCAGCGCGAGCAGTTGCACCTCCAGCGCCGCCTCGAAGATGTTTGACGGCACCGCCCGCTTGATCACCTCCACGAGGTCGCCGGTACCGCGCCCTTCCACCCTGTCCATCACCTGCGATGCATCCGGCAGGGCTAACGCCAGCGCCCGGGCCGACTCCGTCTCGCCCGGGGCGATGACATTGACCAGCACCAGGCCGGTCAGAATCGACACCAGCCCCGTAACCAGGTAGAAGCCCAGCGTCTTGCCCCCCACACGGCCGAAGGCGCCCTGGCTCGCCATGTTGGCTACACCGACGATGATCGATGACAGGATCAACGGCACCACGACCATCTTCAGGGCATTGAGGAAGAGATCGCCGAAAAAGCCGAAGATCGCCAGCAGGGAGGCGCCGAACACCATCGTCGACTCTTCCGCCAGCCAGCCGGTCAGGGCGGCCAGGGCCAGCGCGATTGCAATCTGCCAGTGCAGGGGCAGATTGATGATTCTGGAAAACATGCCGGTTCCGCTCACTCGGGGCCCTCCCATGGCAAGACTGGCGGTACCCCAATGATGGTCGATGTCTCAGGCCGGCACAATGTTCAGCAAACGGTTGGCCTTTCGCGGAAAAGGAGCCGCGGCTAGCAGCCCGTGGCAAAAGTCCGCCGGCATTCGAACGCCGGTGGTACGCCGGACTTTTGCCACGGGCTGCCAGGCCT
>JAPOON010000737.1 GCA_026713405.1 Gammaproteobacteria bacterium | reverse complement strand
CGTGGAGGTGGGCAGGGCCGGGCTCCCCCTTGCCGCCGGCGGCCTTAAGCTGGCGCGCCGCAGGACGCTGCAACCGGCTTGATTTGCCGACAGACAAGTGCGAATCCATCCAGATCCACCCCCGAGTTGACGAGTCCCTTGTTTCACAATCCTGACCCTGTTGGAAAAGACTATGAGTAACGTCGTGGCCGAATTCGACCCCAAGCCGATGAAAATCAGCGTTCTCACTGCCGCGCTGCAGGAACTGACGCCGCGCGAAAAACGGGACCTCGACCCGGACCTGGCCATCGAGGAATGGCTTGAGTTCTCGCGCGATGTGGGCTCCCCCTACATCCAGCTGTCAGCGGCACTGCATCCGAGCCGCACGGATGTGCCGGCCGAAGCCATGCTCGATCCGGTCGCCAACACGCTTGACCTTCGCCAGCCCTTCGACGAGCAGCGCGCGGCGCGTGTCAAGGCGAGCATGAAGGCAACCGGCGTGGGGCTTTCAGATCTCGCCTACTTCGACAACCTGCTGGTCGCCGATGACGCGGCGCGGCGGGCGAAGCACGACTTCATGCTGCGCGTGTTCGATGCCGCCGTGCTGCTGGAGACCAATGCGGTCTGTGGCTTTGTCGGGCGCAACTACGATCTCGAGATGGATGCCAACCTGGAGATGTTCGAGCGGGAATTCATCCCGCTGATGCAGGAGGCCAGGGCGCGCGGCCTTACCTACCGCGTCGAACAGTGCCCCATGCCCGGCTGGACGACGCTTGATCGGTGGCACAACAACATCGCCTATGCACCGGGGCCCTGGATCGCACTGCATCGCATCTGTGAGCGCCACGGCGTGGGCGACCAGTTTCGCGTCCATTACGACCCGTCGCACTCGGTACTGATGGGGCAGGACACCCGGTCGATGTTCCAGTACCTCAAGGATGAGGGCTATGACTTCCTCATCGACGGCTTTCATGTAAAGGGGCAGGTTGTGGACTCGAAGGGCGTGTCCGCGTGGGGCTACGGCGGGCAGACCATGCAGCGCGGGGACTGGGACGGCGATGTTCCCTCGGCGAATCCGGCCGACCGGGTGAACGCCTGGAAGAAGCAGGTTGCCATTTGCGAACACGAACTGCCCGGCACGGCAAGACACGATCCGCTGGCCTACCTGCAGAACCGCAGCGTCGATTGGCTGGACCATCAGCTCGCGGCACGCGAACTGCTCGATATCGACCCCGGGGAAACCTACCTGGTGGTGGAGCACGAATACCCGCCCGCCAGGATTCAGGACAAGGACAGGCTGGCGCCGATCCTCGCCGGCTCGGTGGCCTTCACCAGGGCCATCGACGAAGCCGCCGCGGCCATGCATGCCCTGCAAAGCGAGGTGATGGCGGCGCAGGGCATCACGGTACAGGGCATCGGTCGCGAGGCCTACCGATCATGAGAAGGCTCCGGGCAGGCATCGTCGGCGGCGGGCAGGGCGCGTTCATCGGCGCGCGGCACCGGATTGGGGCTGAGCTGGACAACGAGGCGCGCGTCGTCGCGGGCGCCATGTCGTCTAATCCGGACACGGCAAGAAGGAGCGCCGAGGCCTGGCACCTCGCCCGCTCCTACGAATCCTACGAGACAATGGCG
>JAPOON010000736.1 GCA_026713405.1 Gammaproteobacteria bacterium | reverse complement strand
GACCGGGCCGGTCCCGCCGGCAACGCGGCGGCACCGGGGCGCGCATTGCGCTCCTGAACAACGCCTCCCGCACCGAGGTCGAGACCGTGGTCAAGCAGGTCCGACGGGTGGGAACGGCGGGTTGAACCCAAGTTCCAGGACTACTTCGTCGACGCCATGGCGATTCCGCACGGCAGCGATCCGTTTCCCAACCTGACCTCGGCGTTTCCGCTTCCCACCCGCGGCGCAGCCGCACAGGGCGGCAACGCCGTGGCACCGCGCCGGCGGCGCCGGCGGCAGGGCAGACGTACCTGACGTCGCCGGCCCGAAGCGCCTGGACCCACCGCCGCAACTCCCGGTACATTGGTTCGCCATGCTTGCCGGGAAGCGCGAATGACCGAGGGGCAGGAAATCGGAACGACGACGCCGGACGCGCCGGGTGCGCTGTCCATCGCGAAAACCGGACCATGGAAGGGACTGCACTCGGGCATGGCGTTGGCCGCCAAGGGCATGGTGCTGGTGTTCGTGATCCTGTCCGTGGCCTTTCTGGACGCGGCAGGCGCCCTGTACTCCGACGTCCGGGCGTGGATCGAGAGCACGCTGGACTGGTACTACGTGCTGACCGTATGCGTGGCGGTGTTCGTCTCGCTGTACCTGATGTGCAGCCGCTACGGCAACATCCGCCTCGGCGACGACGATGCGCGGCCCGAATTCAGCACCTTCTCCTGGCTGGCGATGCTGTTCTCGGCGGGCCTCGGCATCGGGCTCCTGTTCTTCTCCATCGCCGAACCGCTCTACTACCTGGACAACAGCGCCCCGGGCGGCTACCCCAACAATCCGCACGCCGACCGTGCAGGCGCCCTGCTGCTCGACGTGCAGCGGGCGGAACACGCGGTGCGCGTCACCTACATGCACTGGGGTATTCACGCCTGGTCGGTGTACGTGATCGTCGGCCTCTGTCTCGCCTGGTTCGGGTTCCGCAAGAAGCTGCCGCTAACCCTTCGTTCCGCCCTGTATCCGGTAATCGGCGAGCGCATCTACGGCACGCCCGGACACCTCGTCGACCTGCTGGCGGTATTCGGCACGGTATTCGGCGTCGCCACCTCACTGGGCCTGGGCGTCAAGCAGATGGGCGCCGGGCTGGATACCCTGTTCGGCGTCGACCCGGGCATCGTTACGCAGATCGGCCTGATCGCCGCGATCTCCACGGTGGCCACCCTGTCGGCTGTCTCCGGGGTGGGGCGCGGCATCCGCATCATCTCCGAATGGAACATCTACCTCACCGTGGTACTGCTCGGTTTCTTCCTGTTCTGGGGTCCGACCGAATGGCTGCTGGGGTTTTTCGCCACCACCGCCGGCGACTACCTGTGGGCGGCCATTCCGATGGGATTCTGGACCGCGGCCGACGAGGGAACCGCGGCCTGGCAGAGCAGCTGGACTGTCTTCTACTGGGGCTGGTGGATATCCTGGGCGCCCTTCGTCGGCATGTTCATCGCCCGGATTTCCCGGGGGCGCAAGCTCCGGGAGTTCGTCGCGGGCGCCATGTTCGTGCCCACGGGCCTGGGCGTGCTCTGGATCGCGCTCCTGGGCGGCAACGCCATCCATCTCGAACTCTACGCCGAAGGGGGCGCCGGTACGGCCGGCATCATGGACCTGGTGCGCGGCGGCAATCTGGAAGCGGCCCTGTACGGCACCATTGCCTCGATGAGCGATCTGTCCTGGCTCACCTGGGTCATGTCGGCGCTTGCCACCTTCCTGCTGGCGACATGGTTCATCACCTCCTCGGACTCCGGCACGCTGGTGATCACCACCATGCTGAGCATGGGCGACGATCATCCACCGCAGCGGTTCCGGGTGGTGTGGGGGCTCGGTCAGGGGCTGGTGGCCGCGGTTTTGCTGCTGGCCGGCGGGCT
>JAPOON010000735.1 GCA_026713405.1 Gammaproteobacteria bacterium | reverse complement strand
TCGGATCGACCGGACGGAGGCGCCGGCCTCGGGTGCGCGGCCGCTGAAGTGGTTCCTGCTGATTGCGCTGGCCGGTGGGGCCGGGTTTGTGCTGTGGTTCTTCGAGTTTCCTGGAGACGCCGGGTTGCCCGCAGTGGGCACGGCAGTGGCGCAGGCTGCGCCGGCTGCTGCCGCCGGGCCGAGCGTGCTGGATGCGACGGGGTATGTGGTTGCGCGCCGGCAGGCGACGGTGAGCAGCAAGGCGACGGGCAAGGTCGTGGAGGTGCTGATCGAGGAGGGGATGGTGGTCGAGGAAGGGCAGCTGCTTGCCCGGCTGGACGACAGTATCCCGCGTGCTCAGCTTGAGCTTGCGGATTCGCAGCTCGAGGCCGCGCGGCGTTATCTGCGGGAACTCGACGTACAGCTCAGGCAGGGCCGCCTCGACCTGGAGCGCACTGAAGAACTGGCCGGACGGCAACTTGCGAGCCAGGCGGACCTGGACCGGAACCGGTTGTCGGTTGAGGGCCTGCTGGCGCGTCTCGAAAGCGCGGCGCAGGATATCGTGGTGGCGGAGCGCAATGCCGCCGTCCAGCGACGCATTGTCGAGGACATGCAGATTCGCGCGCCCTTTGCCGGCATCGTCGTCGCCAAGGCCGCCCAGCCCGGGGAGATGATCTCGCCGGTATCCGCCGGCGGCGGCTTTACCCGCACCGGCATCTGCACCATCGTCGACATGGATTCCCTCGAAGTGGAAGTGGATGTCAACGAGGCCTACATCAACCGCGTGTACAGCGGGCAGCCGGTGCGCGTGGCGTTGAACGCCTGGCCGGAAGACGGCTATGCAGCGGCGGTCATCGCCATCATTCCGGCGGCAGACCGCAACAAGGCGACCGTGCGCGTGCGCATCGGGTTCATCGAACGCAACGCCAGGGTATTGCCCGACATGGGTGTGCGGGTGGCTTTCCTGGAGGATCAGGCGACGGTCAGGCCGGTGCAGAATCCCGGCGGCGTGCTGGTGCCCGGGGCTGCCGTTGCCGAAGACGGCGAGGGTGTGTACGTGATGGTGGTGGCCGGCGACGTGGTCGAGCGGCGCCCCGTGGTTCCCGGCGAGACGCAGGGCGGTCGGGTGAGAATCGTTTCGGGCCTCGATACCGGTGAGCGCGTGGTGGCGGACCTGGCGGTAGCGTTGCTGGCGGGGCTGGCGGACGGTGCGAGGGTTTCCCTCGAGCAATGATTGGAGGTCGGGCGGTACGATGAGGGCCAGAAGAGCAGGGGTTGCGATATGGGATTGGTGAACTGCCGTGCCGTCGAGAAGAGCTTCGTCAAGGGCAGGGAAACCGTCGAAGTACTGACAGGAATCGACCTGGAAATCGAGGAGGGCGATTTCCTGGCGTTGATGGGCCCGTCGGGGTCGGGGAAGACCACCCTGCTGAACCTGATCGGCGGGCTGGACCACCCAACGGCTGGGGCCGTGGAAGTGGCGGGCAGGGCACTCAACGACATGAGCGGCCGGCAACTCGCCGCGTGGCGGTCCGGGAATGTCGGTTTCATCTTCCAGTTCTACAACCTGCTGCCCGTGCTGACTGCCCAGCGCAACGTGGAGCTGCCCCTGCTGCTGACCCGGCTGTCGCGCAGGCAGCGGCGCAGGAACGCCGCCACGGCCCTGGAGATCGTCGGGCTCTCCGACCGGGCCGGGCACAAGCCAGGGGAACTGTCAGGCGGCCAGCAACAGCGGGTCGCCATTGCCCGGGCCATCGTTGCGGACCCGACGTTGCTTTTGTGCGACGAACCCACCGGCGATCTCGACCGCGAGACCGCCGACCAGATCCTTGAGTTGCTGGAGACGCTTAACACAGAACACGGCAAGACCATCGTGGTCGTTACCCACGACCCCAAGGCCGCCGAACATGCGACCCACACCCTGTACATGGACAAGGGCAAGTTGACGGGGCAGGCGGCATGAGCACGGCAGGTCTCATCTGGTCGAACCTGTTTCGCCGCAAACTGCGCACCGTTCTGACGCTCTTCTCGGTATTGGTGGCCTTCCTGCTGTTCGCCCTGCTGCGCACCGCCACGGACGCGTTCAGCGGCGGAGGCTTCAGTCAGCCCGGCATCGACCGGCTCGTGGTGGCGCCCAAGTACTCGATCATCGAGCCTTTGCCCGTCTCGTACCTCCGCGAGATCGAGTCCGTCGAGGGCGTAGACAGCGCGGCCCACGCCGACTGGTTCGGCGGCGTTTACCAGGACCCGCGCAACTTTTTTCCGCAATACCCGGTGCAACCCCTGGACTGGTTCGATCTGCATCCGGAGTACATCATCGACCCGGGCGAACTCGATGCCTTTGCACACACCCGTACCGGAGCGGTTGCGCCGGCGGAACTGGCGGACAAATACGGGTGGAAGGTCGGCGACAAGCTGCCGTTCCAGGGCCAGATCTACGCCATGCGCGACGGCAGCCGGCTCTGGGAGTTCGATCTCGTCGGCACCTACCGGGGCCCCGAGAACGAGCCTCAGCCGGGCGAGTTCCTGTTTCACTATGATTTTTTCAGCGAGGCCAATGAATACGGGGAGGGAAACGTGGGCTGGTTCGTCGTGCGCATCACGGACACGGAGCGAGCGCCCGAGATTGCAAGCGCGATCGATGCCCTGTTCGAGAATTCCCTGAACCCCACCCGGACGTCCACCGAGGCGGAATACAACCGGCAGTTCATGGAACAGGTCGGCGACATCGAGTTGATGACGACGGGTATTCTGGGTGCCGTGTTCTTCACGATCCTGCTGCTTACGGGCAATACCATGGCCCAGGGGTTGAGGGAGCGGGTGCCGGAACTGGCCGTCCTGAAAACCGTGGGTTTCACGGATGCGGCGGTCGCCTGGCTGATGCTTGGCGAGGCGCTGCTGCTATGCAGCCTGGGCGCGATTCTGGGAGTTCTGGCCGCGGTCGGGGTGGCGTACGCGGTCGGGCCGCAACTGGAGGACTTCCTCGGCGAGTTCAAAGTCTCCTGGTCGATCGCTGCGGCGGCGCTGGGTACATCCGTGCTGCTCGGCCTCGCGGTCGGAGCAGTGCCGTCACTTTCGGCAAGGCGCCTGTCGATCGTCGATGCCCTGCGTTCGCACCGGAACTAGATTAAACCGCAGACCATGCTACGTCAGATTTTCGAAATCACCGTCTTGAACCTGAGCAATCTGCCATCGCGGATCGGCAGTTCTTCGGTGATCGTGGTCGGCATTGCCGGGGTGGTCGGGGTGCTGGTCGCGCTGCTCGCCATGGCCGGCGGGTTCGAGGCGGCGCTCGAGCGCGGCGGCAAACCGGACCGGGCCATCGTCCTGAGAAGCGGCTCGGGCAGCGAGATGACCAGCAACCTGGCTCAGGATGCGGTAAACATCGTCTCGTCCATGGAAGGCGTCGACGCCTCGAGCGCCGAACTCTATATCGTGGTCGATGTGCCCAAGCGATCCGGTGGGCAGGTCGCCAACCTGGTGGTCCGGGGCGTGGAGCACACCGGGTTCGAGATCCGGCCGGAAGTCAGGATTGTCGCCGGCCGGCCGTTCACGCCGGGTACCCGCGAAATGATCGCCGGCCGGGGCGCCTCCGCCGAGTTCCAGGGTATAGACCTCGGCGCGACGGTCGAACTGCGCGATGGCGCCTGGACCATCACGGGGCTGTTCGAAGCCAATGCGTCGGCGTACGAAAGCGAGCTGTGGGCCGACCTGCCCGTCGCCCAGTCGGCATTCCGCCGTGGCGGCACCACCCAGTCCATACGCATACGGGTGCAATCGCCGCGCGACATCCCCGCCCTGGCCGAACGGGTGGAGGCGGATCCGCGTCTCGACCTGGAGGTGATCGGCGAGGAGGAGTTCTTCCGGGGCCAGTCGAACGCGATAAGCGGCCTGATACGTGGATTCGGCTACACGGTGGCCCTGATAATGGCGGTCGGAGCGGTGTTTGCGGCGCTCAATGCCATGTATACCGCCGTATCCACGCGTACCGTCGAGATAGCAACCTTGCGGGCCCTGGGCTTCGGCGGCGGGCCCGTGGTCGTTTCCGTGATCATCGAGGCGCTGGGGCTGGGCGTGCTGGGCGGCCTGCTCGGGGGCGCGGTAGCCTACTTCGGGTTCAACGGTTTCACGGTTTCGACGCTGAACCAGGGCTCCTTTTCGCAGGTCGCCTTCGACTTTGCCGTCACCCCTGAATTGCTGTTGTCGGGGCTGGCCTGGGCCGTGACGCTTGGCTTGCTCGGCGGACTGTTTCCGGCGGTTCGCGCGGCGCGGCTGCCGATTACTACGGCGCTGCGCGGGGAGTAATGCCGGCGCGCGGTACGGGCTGTAATGAAACACCCGACTCCCGATATGGGTTTCCCGAAACGCCGAGCGGGTATACGGTAGGGGCCTCCTGCACGCTAAGCGGACATGCTATCGGTGGATTCGGGGCGCGCCGGCCGCCGGGGCGAAAACTGCTAGCTGCTGTCTAGTTGCTGTAACAGAGCGGCCTCATCGGGAAAGCTGCCCGTCTCGTGCTTCGAATAGACGAGTTCGCCGTTTACCCTGACATCGAAGATGCCGCCGCCCCCTTCGATGAGGCGGGTATCGGCATTGAATGCTTCCTTGAACCGGGCAGCCAGACTGACCGCCTGCGGTTCATAGTTTCACTGCACGCAATACTTGATCGAGATGTTCATGTTACCCGCTGCGTTCGTTCGCAAGACCAGCGGCAAAGCATAGACACTGGCGCGCGGAATTTCACCCGGCAGAGCCCTCAGAAAAGGCTCATCTCGAGGCCGAGCGCGAGCGCCGTGCCCAGGTCCCGGCATTGTTCGAGGTGCTTCGGGGTCAGTTCACCCCTGGCGATCACGGGTTCCTGCACTTCGATGAACGGATAGCCCTTGGCGATGCGCCGGACGGCGGTGAGTGCCCCGGTGCCGTCGTTGCCGGCGCTGATGAATACCGAGTAGGGCAGGGGCGCCAGTTTCCCTTCCACGGCATAGAAGGTGCGGTCGAAAAAGTCTTTCATGGCGCCGGACATGTAGCCGAAGTTCTCGGGCGTTCCGAGCAGCAGGCCGTGGGCCCAGAGCAGGTCTTCGGCGCCCGCGTCGCCGCACAGGCGCCGCCGCACCTCGACACCGGAGACGTCTTCGTGGCAGGCGCCCTCGTAGGCGGCGGCCGCCATGCGCTCGGTGCTCTCCGATTGCGAGTGGTAAACGATCAGCAGATGTTTCAAGGGTTTGCCCGGACAGTTTCGCCGGCCGCGGCAACGGGCGCCGCCGGCCAGGCGCCAAGTATACTGGCCCGATGGAAATCTCCGACATTCACGCCGCCAGGGACAGGATTGCGGGCCGCATCGAGCGCACGCCCTGCGCCCGTTCCGCCACGCTCTCGGCCATTACCGGCGCGGAGGTGTATCTCAAGTTCGAGAACCACCAGTTCACGGCCTCGTTCAAGGAGCGCGGCGCACTCAACTGCCTGCTCATGCTGTCCGAAGACGAAAGGCGGCGCGGCGTCATCGCCATGTCCGCGGGGAACCACGCCCAGGCTCTTGCCTGCCATGGATCGCGGCTGGGCGTGCCCGCATGCATCGTGATGCCCCGCTCGACGCCCAACGTCAAGGTGGAACAGACCCGCGTATTCGGCGCCGAGGTGCACCTCGAGGGAGCCAACTTCGACGAAACCCTGGCCTACACGCAGGACCTGGCGCAGGCGCGGGGCTTGACACTGGTGCATCCGTTCGACGACGAGCGGGTCATCGCGGGGCAGGGAACGGTGGGCCTGGAAATCCTGGAGCAGACACCGGATCTCGATGCGGTGATCGTCCCGGTGGGCGGAGGCGGGCTGATCGGCGGGGTGGCGCTGGCGGTCAAGTCGACGGCGCCTTCCGTGGAAGTGGCGGGCGTTCAGGTAAAGCGGTTCTCGGCCGCCCACGACCGCTTTCACGGGCGCTCGAGCAAACCCGGTCCGTCCGGAACCGTTGCGGAGGGTATCGCCGTCAAGTCTCCCGGCCGGTCAACCTGGCCCCTGATCGAGGCGCATGTCGACAATCTGTTCGCCGTCGGCGAGACCGACGTCGAGCAGGCCATCTTCACGTTGCTGGAGATTGAAAAAACCGTGGCCGAGGGCGCCGGGGCAGCGGCGCTGGCGGCCCTGACCGCCAATGCCGGGCGGTATGGGGGCAGGAAGGTGGTGCTGGTGCTGTCCGGGGGCAACGTGGACATGATGATTCTCTCATCGGTGCTGCAGCGGGGCCTGGTGCGCAGTCACCGGCTGGCGCGGCTGGATGTGGAGATTCCCGACGTGCCGGGTGCCCTGGCGGAACTGACGGCCGTGCTCGGCCGATTGGACAGCAACATCGTCGACATCGTGCACCAGCGCACCTTCGGTGGATCGTCGGTGCGGGCGACCGTGGTCGAACTGGTGCTGCAGATGCGCGGCGAGGAACAGGTGGAGCAGGTGCTTGGCGCGCTACGCGAACAGGGGTACGAGGCGACCTTCAGGAGCGGGGCCAAACAGGGCGGTTGAACGGCCGCCGACGTTGGGCAGCGAGTTCGCATGCGAACTCTTTCCCGAAATCCGGCGTTGTTCCTGTCGCTCAGCGTCCCGGCGCGCCGGGTTGGAAACGCCTATCGCAACAGCCAGGCGCTGAATCGCTCGTTCATGTCCTCGCCGTTGTCGGCCCACCACAACCAGTCGCTGCGCAATGAGAGCTTGGCGTTTTCCGGTGCGTTCGGCATGTGGGGCAGCATCGCAACGCCGGTTTCGGCGTGGGTGGAGACCAGTGGTTCCGCGGAACGGCGGGGGGGGGGGTAGGCGGAGGAGGGGGGGGTGGGCGGCCGGGGGGGGGGGGTGGGCGCGGGAGAGGG
>JAPOON010000734.1 GCA_026713405.1 Gammaproteobacteria bacterium | reverse complement strand
GGCCGGTTGGTCAACTGGATCCGCGAACCAAAGGCACGGTGCGGCTTGCGAGGCGATCATGACGCAACGCTTCTCGACAGACATTCTGATCATCGGCGGCGGTGCCGCAGGCTTGTCCGCGGCCCTGCACCTGGCACCCCACGGGCGCATCACGGTGCTTTGCAAGGGCAGCGCCGACACCGGTTCCTCACACTGGGCACAGGGCGGCGTAGCCGCGGTTACGGATCCACAGGACAGCCTGGAGTCCCACGTCGAAGACACGCTGAATGCCGGAGCCGGGCTCTGCGACCGGGAAATCGTCTCATTCACGGTTTCCCAGGGCCCCGCCGCGATAAGGCGCCTCACGGAGCAGGGCGTCGACTTCGACAGCACCGACAACGAATACCATCTCACCCGCGAGGGTGGGCACCGCTTCCGGCGTGTGCTGCACGTCGCCGATGCCACCGGCAGGGAGATCGTCTCGAAGCTGACGGAACGGGTTCTCGACTCACCCAGCATCGAACTGTTCGACGACCGCGTTGCCATCGACCTGATCAACCTGAGCCGGCTGGGGCGCTACGCGAACCGCTGCGCGGGCGCTTATGTGCTCAATCGCACCACCGGGCGCGTCGAGGTCTTTCAGGCACGCTTCGTCATTCTCGCGACCGGGGGCGCCAGCAAGGTCTACCTCTATACCAGCAACCCGGACAGCTCCACGGGGGACGGCATCGCCATGGCCTGGCGTGCGGGCTGCCGCATCGCCAACATGGAGTTCAACCAGTTTCATCCAACCTGCCTCTACCACCCCCACGCGAAGTCGTTCCTGATCTCCGAAGCGGTGCGTGGCGAAGGCGGCGTTCTCACCCTTCCGAACGGCAAGCGGTTCATGGACCGCTTCGACGCACGGGCCGAACTCGCACCAAGGGACATCGTGGCGCGCGCCATCGACCACGAGATGAAGCGCCTGGGCTCCGATTGCGTCTATCTGGACATCAGCCATCGTCCCGAACGGTTCATACTGGAACACTTCCCCACGATATCGGGCCGTTGCCGCGAGTTCGGCATCGACATTACCCGCCAGCCCATCCCCGTGGTGCCCGCGGCCCACTACACCTGCGGCGGGGTACTCGTGGACCGCAAGGGCCAGACGGACTTGCCCGGGCTGTACGCAATCGGCGAAGTGAGCTGCACCGGCCTGCACGGCGCCAACCGGCTGGCGAGCAATTCGCTGCTCGAGTGCCTGGTATTCGCCCGCGTGGCGGCGGGCCGGATTCGCAACGAACTGGACGAGCCGTTCGCGGCCGTCAACCTGCCCCACTGGGACGAAAGCCAGGTCACCAATTCCGACGAGGACGTCATCATCGCCCACAACTGGGATGAACTGCGCCGTTTCATGTGGGACTACGTGGGCATCGTGCGCACCGACAAGCGCCTCACGCGGGCCCTGCACCGGGTGGACCTGCTGAAGCAGGAAATGAACGAGTTCTACCGCCACTACCGGGTCAGCAACGACCTGATCGAACTGCGTAACCTGATCGACGTCGCCGAACTGATCATCCATTCCGCACTCAAGCGCCGGGAGAGCCGCGGGCTGCATTTCAACCTGGACCATCCGGAAACCCGGGACCACACAGAGGATACGATCCTGTTTCCCGGTGCGGAAAAGCGCCTGGACCTGGTTCGGCCCGCGGCCCGCTGAGCGTCAGCCGCTGCGATGAATTCGCGTGCCGGGCGGCGCCGCTGCCCGACGCGAAGGCATCGATCCGGTGCGAATCAGGTTCACTTGACGGCTTTGTCCGCGCAGGAACGGTCTACCGAAGCTCTCAGTTCGCGGCGCAGGCGCGCGTATTCGTCTTCGCCCATCTCGTCGCGATAGACGCGAACGCATCGCCATCCCCGGTAGACCGACACCGCGAAACGGGACAGCTTGATCCGCCGCGGCCGGCCGGGAATCCTGACCCGCACGGTGCGTGGCGGCCGCCAGCCCCACACCCACAAGCCCAGGAGTGCGGCGCCCGCATTGCCGAACCAGACCCAGCCGCCCGCCAGTGCGACCCCGAGGTGGAGGAGCCATTCAAGACGGCGCAGGCGCCCCGCTTCAACGCTAATCGTCCCGGGCACCATCGTCGCTTCGAGCCTGCCGGATGAGCGCCACGATACGCCGGAGCGCCGCATCGGCCGGCTGCGAGGCGCCGCGCAGCCAGTCGTGGATGGTCCAGTCGTCCTCCTCGAGCAGCCGCGCGTAGGCATGCCTGTCCGCGGCTTCGAGGTCATCGAAACGTTCGCGGACGAAGGGCAGCAGTTCGTTTTCCACCTCGAGCATGCCACGGCGGCTGCGCCATCGGGCCTTACCGGCCCTGCCCCCGGTACGCTCTTCGTCCATCCCTCGACACTAGCAACAATGCGGGCAACAATCACCCGGCAGCAACTGATGACGGCGACGGCGATGCACCAGGAAAATCAGCATCGATCTCTCACGGCGGATACCGACACCCCAACCGGGCGTATCCTGCTGGAGGATCTCGGCACCCTGCGATTCGAAGGCGCCGACGTGGCGGGCTTTCTGCAGGGCTATCTCACCACCGATACGGCGGACCTCGGCAGCGAGCCCCGCTTCACGGCGATGTGCAATATCAAGGGCCGGGTGGTTTGCACGGGATACGCCTGGCTCGACGACGGAAGCGTCACACTCGTGCTGCACCGTTCCCTGTGCCCGGCCGTGCTGGAATTTCTGCGCCCGTATCTCGCATTCTCCAGATCCGCCGCATCGGAAGTGCCGTCCCGGGTGGTCGGTGTTACGCACGCGGAGCCGCTGCCCGGGCAACTCGATTCGCTGCCCGGCGGGCGTCTCGACGACGGGCGCTACCTGTTCGCTCTGGACGAAACCACGCCGGCAGGCAAGTTGGAAGACTTGCGCGAACTCGACCCCGGCCATTGGGACGCGCTGCTGACCGAACGTCGGGAGGTATGGCTGCAAAGCGCCACGAGCGGGCGCTTCCTGCCGCAGATGCTCGGCCTCGACGAACGTGACGCGGTGAGTTTCTCCAAGGGCTGCTATCTCGGCCAGGAAGTCGTCGCCCGGGCCCAGCATCGCGGCGCGGTCAAGCGCAGGCTCACCGCCCTGGACTGGTCGGGCACCGCCCCGGCACCGGGAACCGCCATTCAGGCCGATGGCCGGGAGGTGGGAGTGGTGGTCGCTGCAGCAGGCACGGCGACCGCGGGTCAGGCGCTGGCCGTCCTGGTCCGCGACCGTTCCGGGCCCTTCGCCTCGGATCGGGCCGATACGCGCTTTCGCCTACCCGTCTGAATCAGGCTTTGTGGCCATCTCCGGCTTGTAGAGCCACTGGATGCTGGAGAAATCCAGCCGACCGGCGCCGTTGACCTGCTCGTGCACGCGGTAGAGGTTTTTCGCCAGGCTGCCCATGGGCACGGAACTGCGCGACTGCTCGGCGGTTTCCATGGCAAGCCCCAGGTCCTTGGTCATGAGGTCGACCAGAAAACCCCCCTCGAAACCGCGGCTCGCGGGTACTCCCTCCATGACCCCCGGCCACGGGTTGTAGACGTTCAGCGCCCAGTTGCCGCCGGAAGAGCGCTTGATGACCTCCGACAGAACCGCAGGATTCAGGCCGTTGTCCACGCCCAGCGACAACGCCTCCGCCGTGCCCGCCATCTGCACGGCCAGCAGCATGTTGTTGCAGATTTTCGCGATCTGGCCCGCGCCGTTGCCGCCGGCGTGGAACACGTTGGCGCCCCTCACGTCGAACAGCGGCCGCGCCCGTTCCAGGGCCGGCTCCGGCCCGCCGACGATGAAGGTCAGGGTGCCGTTCTCGGCGCCCGCCGTGCCGCCGGATACCGGTGCATCGAGCATGTCCAACCCCTTTTCGGCCGCCGACGCCGCCACCCGCCGTGAGGTCGCCGGGTCGATGGTGCTGCAGTCGATGACCAGCGCTTCCGGGGGCAGCCGTTCGAGAACGCCGTTTCCGGACCCGTCGCCAAGGTAGAGGCCGGCCACGTGCCGGCCCGCCGGCAGCATGCTGACGAACATGTCGACGCCTTCCGCCGCGGCGGCGGCCGACTCCCGGGGCACGCCGCCCTCCACCGCCTGCATCAGTTCGGGCAGCAGGTCGTACACCTGCACCTGGTGGCCCGCTGCCACCAGGTTTCTCGCCATCGGGCCGCCCATGTTGCCCAGGCCCGCAAATCCAACCTTCGTCATCCGTCGTCCTCCAGGTCATGCAGGGGATTGCTCGGCCAGGGCGCTTCGAAGTGCCCCAGCACGTGGTCCGCATCCAGGCCGTCCAGGTCGCCGTACCGCCACCGCGGCCGGTTGTCCTTCTCGATCAGAAGCGCCCGAATGCCCTCGGTAAAATCCTCGTTGTGTGCGCAGTGCGTGCCCACCGTCATTTCGAGCCGGAAACAGTCCGCAAGGCCGAGGCCGGGGGCGCGCCGCAGTTGTTCGACCAGTATGCCCACCGATGTCGGGCAGCCGCTGCGCATGGTTGCGATTCCCCTGTCCACCCACCGGCTGGTACCGGCAAGGGCGCCGATGCGGCCTGCCACATCGGCATAACTGCCCTCGAGGCCCAGGCTGTCCGGTACATCGCCTACCTGGGATTCCGGCAACTCCGGCCCGGGCAGCGCCGACAGCGCTTCGTCGACCCGGTCGAAATCCGTCGCATCCCCCGCATAGTCGACCGCGCCCAGTGCGGCAACTACCCCCGGGCGGGAGGCGCCGGAGGTGCCGTGGGTGCCGATGCCGGTCTGCAGGGCATCCGCGCAGTTGACGTGACTGCCGGTGCAACCGAGGAAAACGGCCAGCGCCGGGTTCAGGTTGCGCAGCAGCCAGGTAGCGCCCGCATCGGGAAAAAGACCGATGGTCACTTCCGGGCAGGCGATGCGCGAGGCTTCCGTCACCACCCGGAACCGTGATGCGGAGTAGATGCCCAGGCCGCCGCCCATGACCACGCCATGGCCCAGCGCCACCACCGGTTTCGGGTAGGTATGAATGAGGTAGTCGAGCCGGTATTCGTGCTCGAAGAACTGGAAGGGGTAGTCGTCCACCACCCGCCCGGCGGCGTGGTTTTTGACCATGGCCGCATACAGCGCCTGGATGTCGCCGCCCGCGCAGAACGCCCGGTCGCCGGCGCCGCGGAACAGCACGCAGGCGACACGCTCGTCGTCGCGCCAGGCGCGCAGGGCTGCCGCGATGGTGTGCGCCATGCCCAGGCTCAGCGAATTCAGCGTCGCCTCGACATTGAGCGTGACTTCGGCGACCACCCGGCCGCCGGGGGCGGCATGCTCTTCGATCAGGACATCTGCGGCACGCTCCGGGGCCGCCGCCATCAGCCGTTGACCCACTGTGCCGCCCGCTTCTCCAGGAAGGCATTGACCCCTTCCTGCTGATCCCGCGTATCGAACAGGCCGACGAAGGCATCGCGCTCGGTCTGGTAGGCCGCCGCGATGTTGCCGGCACGGGCATGCGGGATCAGCCCCTTGCAGGCAGAGACCGCGGGCGGGCTCTGCCGTCCGACGGACTCCGCCAGCGCGCGGGCCCGGTCCAGGGCCTGACCGGATTCCACCCCCTCTTCAACCAGGCCGATCCCGGCCGCGCGCTCGGCTTTGACCCGCTCTCCGCACAGGATGATGCGCTTGGCCCAGCCTTCCCCCACGGTCCAGGCCAGGTTCTGGGTGCCGCCGCCGCAGGGCAGGAGCCCCACCGTCGCTTCCGGCAACGCCATCTGCGCATGGGCCTCGGCAATGCGTATGTCGCAGGCCAGGGCGCACTCCAGCCCGCCGCCCATGGCGTAGCCGTTGATCGCGGCGATGCTGACGCCGCGAAAGCCTGCCAGCGTCTCGAAGGCACCCCCGAAATTGCCGGCCATGGAACGGGCCACGTCCTTGTCTCCGTCCGCAAACAGGTTGAGGTCGGCGCCCGCCGAAAAGAACTTTCCGCCCTGGCCCGTGATTACCAGGGCGTAGATCTCCCGGTCCGCGTCGGCCTGCTCAACCACGGATTTCAACGCGTTCAGGCTATCGCTGTTCCAGGTATTGGCCGGGGGGGTGGCAATGGTGATCAACAGGGTGTGGTCACGCCGCTCGACGAGCAGCAGGTCTGAAGGTGAACTGGTCATTTCATGCTTCCAATGTCAGAGGATTTCGCTTGCCCCCTCGAGCAGCAGCCGCCGCGCGACGATCACGCGCATGATCTCGCTGGTACCTTCCAGGATCTGGTGTACCCGGGTGTCGCGCAGGTACCGCTCCAGGGGATATTCCTTGATATAGCCGTAGCCGCCGTGGATCTGCAGCGCATCGTTGCAGATATCGAAGCAGAGGTCGGTCGCCAGGCGCTTGGCCATCGCGCAATACACCGTCGCATCGGCATCGCCCCGGTCGAGCTTCGAGGCGGCCAGGCGCACCATCTGGCGCGATGCCACCAGGTTGGTGGCCATGTCGGCCAGCTGGAACTGCAGCGCGTGGAAACTGCCGATGGTGCGGCCGAAGGCGCGGCGTTCGCCCATGTAGGCCCGGGACTGCTCGACGGCCGCCGCCGCCGTGCCCACCGAGCAGGCGGCGATGTTGATGCGGCCGCCGTCCAGCCCGCGCATGGCGATCCTGAAGCCCTCGCCTTCCTTGCCCAGCAGGCGTGACGCCGGCACCATCGCATCCTCGAAGACCACCTGCCGGGTCGCCTGGGTGTTCCAGCCCAGCTTCGCCTCCTTGCGGCCGAACGAGATGCCCGGCGTGCCGGCATCGACGGCAAAGGCGCTGATGCCGGATGCGCCGGGCCTGGGGCCGGCGCCGTCGGCAATCCTGGCCATGACCACCAGCACATCGGTATCGCCCGCGCCGGAAATGAACGCCTTCGTGCCGTTCAGCACGTACCCGCCTTCGGTCTTCCGGGCGGAGGTCTTCAGGGCTGCGGCATCGCTGCCGGCACCCGGTTCCGTGAGACAGTAGGACGCCAGCGTTTCGCCGGCAGCAAGTGGCGGGCAAAGCGCCTCCCGGGTTTCCGCGTTGGCATAGGCGCCGACCATCCAGGCGGCCATGTTGTGAATGCTGATGAAGGCCGTGGTGGAGGTACAGCCCCGCGCCAGTTCCTCCAGCACGATACTGGCATCGAGGCGCGAGAGGCCGAGTCCGCCGGCTTCCTCCGGCGTATAGAGGCCGCAGAACCCGAGTTCGCCGGCAGCGGCTATGGCGGCCCGCGGAAACTCCTGGTGCTCGTCCCAACGCGCGGCGTGGGGCGCCAGTTCGTTGTCGGCGAATTGGCGCGCCGCATCGCGGAAAGCGGCCTGTTCGTCGGAAAGTTCGAAATCCATGGCGCTTTATCCTACGTCGAACCAGTCGATCGGGGCGAGCCCCCGGGTCTCGAGGTAAGCATTGGCACGGGAGAAGTGGCGGCATCCGAAAAAACCGCGGTGCGCCGACAGTGGCGACGGGTGGGGGGATGTCAATACGCAGTGACGCGTGCGGTCGACGATGTCTCCCTTGCGCTGGGCATAGCTCCCCCACAGCATGAACACCAGCCCGTCGCGCCCGGTATTGAGGACGTTGACGATCTCATCGGTGAAGGTTTCCCAGCCCTGGCCCTGGTGGGAGGCGGCCCTGCCGCGCTCCACCGTCAAGACGGCGTTCAGCAGCAGCACGCCCTGGCGGGCCCAGGCGTCCAGGCAGCCCCGGCTGCCGTCCAGGCGCATGCCGGCCGCGCCGAGGTCGTCGTTGATTTCCTTGAATATGTTCTCCAGCGAGGGCGGCAGGGATACGCCCGGCTGCACGGAGAAGCACAGGCCGTGCGCCTGGCGCGGCCCGTGGTACGGATCCTGGCCGATGATCACGACCTTCACCTCGGGCAGCGGCGTGAGGTCAAGGGCATGGAAGATGTTCTCGCCGCGCGGGTAGATTACCTTGCGGGCCTGCTTCTCATGCTGCAGGAATTCCCGCAGCCGTTGCATGTAGGGCTTTTCGAACTCGGCCACCAGCGCCGCCTTCCAGGACGCTTCCAGCCTGACTCGATCACGGACGGTACTGCCTTCAGCCACGGTCGTCCTCGCGGTTCCCGGCGCTACCCGTCTGCGGCCGCAGGAGGGGAAACAGCAGCACGTCCCGGATCGAAGCGGAGTCGGTCAGCAGCATCACCAGGCGGTCGATTCCCACGCCCTCGCCGGCGGTCGGCGGCAGCCCGTATTCCAGGGCGGTGATGTAGTCCGCATCGAAGCGCATGGCTTCGTGGTCGCCCGTGTCGCCGCGGGCTGCCTGCTCGCGGAAGCGCCCGGCCTGGTCATCCGGGTCGTTCAGTTCGCTGAAGCCGTTGGCGATCTCGCGCCCGGCGATGAACAGTTCGAACCGGTCGGTCACCCCGGGATCCGCATCGTTGCGGCGGGACAGCGGGGAGACCTCGGCCGGATAGTGGGTGATGAAGGTGGGCTGGATCAGGCGCTTTTCGACGCAGGCCTCGAACAGTTCCATCTGCAGCTTGCCCAGCCCCCAGTCGGCTTCTCCTATCTCAATCTCATCCGCGTCCTCCAATTCCTCAGGCCGGAGCTCACGCAAAAACAACTCCTTTTTGAGAATCTCCCGAATTGCATCTTTGTCTGCGAGTTGCACCTCGGTCAGGTCCGTATACCGGATGAGCGAATCCGCCATGGACAGCACCGCGAAGTCCCTGCCGAAATCGATCTCCTCACCCTGATAGCTGAACGCCGTGCCGCCGATGACATTGACACAGATTTGGCGCAGCATCTCGACGGTCAGATCCATCAACTCGCGGTAATCCCGATAAGCCCAGTAGAACTCGAGCATGGTGAACTCGGGATTGTGCCGGGTGGACAGGCCCTCGTTGCGGAAGTTGCGGTTGATCTCGAAGACCCGCTCGAAGCCCCCGACCACGAGCCGCTTCAGGAAAAGCTCCGGGGCGACGCGCAGATACAGGTCCATGTCCAGGCTGTTGTGATGCGTGATGAAGGGCCGCGCCAGGGCGCCGCCCGGAATCGAGTGCATCATTGGGGTTTCCACTTCGAGAAATCCCAGTTCCTCAAAGAAGTTGCGGATCTCCCGCACCACCCGGGAGCGAACCTCGAATACCCGTCGCGAATCCTCGTTGACGATGAGATCGACGTAGCGCTGGCGGTACCGGGTTTCCTGGTCGGTGAGGCCGTGGAACTTTTCCGGCAACGCCCTGAGCGTCTTGTTGAGCAGCGTCGCCTCCGACGCACGCACCGTCAGTTCACCCCGGTTGGTGCGCATGAGCCGGCCGCGCACCCCGACGATGTCGCCGATATCCCACAGCGACTTGACCTCGTCGTAAGCCTCGGCGCCGAGGTCGTCCCGGGTGAGGTAGCACTGTATGCGGCCGCTCACGTCCTGCAGCGTCACGAAGCTGGCCTTGCCCATCACCCGGCGCAGCATGACCCGGCCGGCCACCGCGGTGAGCTCCGGCTGCGCTTCCAGGGCGGCCTGGTCGCGATCCGCGAAGTCGGCCTGCAGCGTCCGCGCCTCCGCCTCGCGGCGGAAGCCGTTGGCATAGGAACCGCCCGCGGCCAGCCATCGCCGGTGCTTGGCGCGGCGGCTCTCGATGACGTTGCGCTTGTCGCTCATCGTCAGAATCCCGCTTTCAGGCTCGCTTCCATGAAACCGTCGATGTCGCCGTTCAGTACGGCCGTTGGGTCCGAGCGCTCCACGCTGGTCCTCAGATCCTTGACCCGGGACTGGTCGAGCACATAGGAGCGTATCTGGCTGCCCCAGCCGATATCCGCCTTCTGTTCCTCGATGGCCGCCTGTTCCGCGCGCCGCTCCTGCATCTCGAGCTCATAGAGCTTCGCCCGCAGTTGCTTGTAGGCGTTGTCCCGGTTCTGGTGCTGGGATCGCTCGCTCTGGCACTGCACAACCGTATTGGTGGGCAGGTGGGTAAGCCGGATGGCAGAGTCGGTGGTATTCACGTGCTGGCCACCCGCGCCGCTCGCCCGGTAGGTGTCCACCCGCACATCGGCGGGGTTGATCTCGATGTCGATGTCGTCCTCGACCTCGGGCGATACGAAAACCGAGGCGAACGAGGTATGCCGGCGATTGCCCGAATCGAACGGCGACTTGCGCACCAGCCGGTGTACCCCCGTCTCGGTGCGCAGCCAGCCGAAGGCATAGCTGCCGCTGACCTGCACCGTCGCGCTCTTGATGCCCGCAACCTCTCCCGGGGAAAGTTCCACGATCTGCGTGTCGAAGTTTCGCGTCTCGCCCCAGCGCAGGTACATGCGCAGGAGCATGTCCGCCCAGTCCTGGGCCTCCGTGCCGCCGGAGCCGGCCTGGATGTCGACGAAGGCGTTGGACGAGTCGCGCTCGCCCCGGAACATGCGCCGGAACTCCAGTTCGCCGATCTGTTTCTCGAGCGGGTCGAGTTCGGCGTCGATCTCGTCGAGGTCGTCCTGGTCGCCCTCGTCCGCCGCCATTTCCAGCAGTTCACTGTATTCCGACAGGCTTTCCGGCAGGGGGCCGAGGGCCGCCACGGTTTCCTCGAGCCGGGCGCGCTCTGTCGACAGTTGCCGCGCCTTGTCCGGATCGTCCCAGAGGTTCGGGTCAGCTAGGGCGCGCTCGACTTCTTCGAGCCGCGTACGACGCGCATCGAAGTCAAAGATACCCCCTCAGCGCTTCCGTGCGCTCCGTCAGTTGCCTGATGCGTTCCCGAATGGAAGTGATTTCCGCCATGTAGAAACCGGCCGGGGCCGTCCAAAAGCGCGCAAGTGTAACGCCCTTTGGCTGAACTTGCGCGACCGGACTCAGGTCGGCCAATTCACCTATTCGCCGTCGTGCCGATACGCCTTCACGAGTTCCTGCTGATCGAGCGCCGGTACCTGCGCATAGTGGCTGAACGTCATGGTGAAACTGCCCTCGCCGCCGGAAAGCGAGTTCAGGCGGGAGTGATAGTCCTGCACCTCTTTCTGCGGCGCCTGGCCGAGCACCTCCAGGCGCCCGCCGGGCAGCACATTGGTGCCCTTCACCGAGCCGCGCATGCCGGACAGGTCCCCCGCCACATCCCCCATGCATTGTTCCGGAACCGACACGCTGACGTCGACCACCGGCTCCATGACGATGGGCGTGGCGCTCTGGACCGCGTTCTGGAACGCCCGCTTGCCGGCCTGGACAAAGGCGATCTCCTTGGAGTCAACCGAGTGATGCTTGCCGTCGTAGACGATGACCCGCACGTCCTGCAGCGGGTGGCCGGAGACCGCTCCCTCGAGCAGCACCTCGCGCACCCCTTTCTCCACGGCCGGTATGAACTGCGACGGAATCACGCCGCCCACCACCTTGTCGACGAACTCGAAACCGCCGCCACGGGGCAGGGGCTCGATACGCAGGAACACCTCGCCGAACTGGCCCGCGCCGCCGGTCTGCTTCTTGTGCCGGTGGTGGCCCTCGGCCTTGGCGGTGACGGTTTCCCGGTAGGCGATGGACGGCAACGCCGTGGCCACCTTGACGCCGTACTTCTCCTCTACCTCGTCGAGTGCATTGCGCAGATGCAGTTCGCCGATGCCGAACAGTACCGTCTCGTTCATCGCCGGTATGTGATCGAGGCGCAACGTCGGGTCTTCCGCGCAAAGCGCCGAAAGGGCCTCGTTCGCCTTCTGTGCCTGGGCATCGGATTCCGCGCTGATCGCCCGGCCGTACATCGGCTCCGGCAGCGCCGTGGACTCGAGACGGGTGTCGTCCTCGTCGTGGGCGTCATGCAGAACCGCGTTGAAGAACACCTCTTCAGCCCGCGGAATGGCGCAGATATCCCCGCAGGTCGCCGCCTCCACTTCCGTGTGATCCACGCCGTTCAGCTTGAGCAGATGGCTGATCTTCAGCGGCTTGCGCGCATCGCCGACGAAGATCTGCCGGCCGCGCCTGAGCGTTCCCTGGTGAACCCTGAGCGCCGCCATGCGGCCGCGGAAGGGGTCGATATCCACCTTGACCACATGCGCCACCGCATGGGCATCCGCATCGGGCGTGAGTTGCACGGGCTCCGCACCGGCGCCGGTCACGAATGCAGGCGGGTTGCCCTCGGTGGGGGACGGCATCAGCCTGGCTATCACGTCGAGGAGTTCCGGAATGCCGGTGCCGGTGGCGGCGGACACGAAACAGACCGGCACCAGGTGGCCGTCGCGCAACGCCAGCTCGAAGGCATCGTGCAACCGTTCCGGGGCGATCTCGCCCTCTTCGAGGTAGGTCTCCATCAGGTCGTCGTCCATTTCGACCACCTGGTCGACAATCTGCTCGTGCGCGTCTTCCACCGCGCCGAGATCGGTCTCCCCGCCGTCGCCATGAAAGAAAACGTCGACCACCTTCGCCCCGTTGCCGGCGGGCAGGTTTACCGGCAGGCATTCCGTGCCGAACGCGCTCTGAACCTGTTCGAGCACCGAGGCGACATCAACGTCTTCCGCATCGATCCGGTTGACCACCACCATGCGGCACAGGTGGCGCTCGGCGGCTGCATCCATGGTTCGTTGCGTCATGGTCTCGACACCGGTCGCGGCGTTCACGACGACGGCGGCGGTTTCCACGGCCGGCAGGACCGCCAGGGCCCGGCCGATGAAATCGGGATGACCCGGCGTGTCGAGCAGGTTGACGTGCACGCCGTCGTGGTCGAAATGACAGAACCCGGTCTTCAGCGAGTGCCTGATTTCCTTTTCCCGGGGGTCGGAGTCGGACACCGTGGTTCCGGCGTCAATGGAGCCCTTGTGCGGAATCTTTCCGGCGCCGTGCAGCAGGGCATCCGAGAGTTCGGTCTTGCCGGCGCCGCTGTGTCCCACCAGGGCGATGTTACGGATCTGTTCGGTGCTGTATGCCACGTCCTTGGTGCCTCCCAGCCTGATTTTGTTGGTTTGCCCGACTATAGACCGATTGCGTCCCTGCCGCCTAGTTTCCCGACAACCGGGCGACGACGGGCGCGAAGCCGTCGACGCAGCGGTCGAGAATGCTGACGTAACTGAAGCCGTAGAGTTCCCGGCGGCGCTCCAGTTCCTCGCAGATGTAATCGACGGAGCCTATCAGCGCGTGGGGAAACCCGAGCACGGTATCCACATCCATCCCCAGTTCACGCCCCATCGCTTCGGCCGTCTTTTTCTGCCGGTCGGTGACGGCGGCGAAGTAGATGCCGATCTCCAGTTCGATATGCTCAAAGCGTTCCCCGGCGCCTTCCCTGATCCAGCGAACCTTGTCCGCGGTGCCCGCGGCGGTGGAATAGGTGACGACGTTGGGCCTGTCCATCCGGCCGGCACGGTTGTTGAAGTTGATGCTGGCGATATCGGCCTCCCGGCCTGCCAGCTTGAGAACCCGGGGCGAGCCGCCGCCGATCATGAGGGGCACTTCGCCCACGGGCCGCGGCGCGCCTTCGAAACCCACCGCCCGAGCCTGCCCGCCGTCGATGTTCATCGTGCCGCCCGCACGGTGCGCCTTGGCGATGGCGATGGTTTCTTCCAGCCGGTCGATGCGGCGGCCGATGTCGTCGTACGGCACGCCGATGGCGTTGTACTCGCCCTCGATCCACCCTGCCCCCAGGCCCAATTCGAGCCGGCCCTCCGAGAGGAAGTCGATGGTCATGGCTTCCTTGACCAGCACGGCGGCGGGACGGTAGCTGCAACAGAACACCCGGCACCCGACCTTCAGCGTCGAGGTCGCCTCCGCCGCCATGGCCATGGCCGGCACCGCGGCCAGGACCTGCGGCGGATGACTGGCATCGGCGGCCGGGCCCGGCCCGAGATAGTGATCGGCCAGGTGGAAAGCGGAAAACCCTTGAGCCTCCGCCGCCCGGGCCTTGCCGCGCCACTCGGCGGCGGACCCGGCATCGAAGGCCTGCCATGAAAATCGAAACGGTCTCCGGTTCGGCATCGTTCGCTCCTGTTGAGGATGCCCCTGCTTGCGGCCGCCCGGTTCTCCATTGCCGCGGATTCACGCGCATCGGCAAGGGCGACAATGGGATATGCCGCTGCTAAAGTTGGCCGGGGCCGAACAGGGAACGGGGTTTTACCATGAATGAATTCGTCAGGCATCCGCTGGCCATGGACGGCAAGGATCCTTCGAACGTCCGCGGCGATCCAATCACCCAGGACCGCTACTACAGCCGCGAGTTCATGCAGCGGGAATGGGACCGGCTCTGGACCAGGATCTGGCACATCGCCGGACGGGTCAAACAGCTCCAGGAACCCGGCGACTACATCGTGCACGACTTCATGCACGAGTCGGTCATCATCGTCATGCAGGCCGACAACTCGCTCAAGGGCTTTTACAACGCCTGCGGGCACCGGGCCCAGCGCCTGGTCTGGTCCGACGGCGCCCAGGACTGCTTCCACTGCCCTTACCACGGCTGGCGCTGGGGACTCGACGGCGTCCTCCAGGACTGCCCCGACCGGGGCGACTTCATCCACGGCGACCCGGTGGGCAAGCTGAAGCTCGTCGAGGTGCGCGTGGCGACCTGGGCGGGCCTGGTCTGGTACACCATGGATGACGAAGCCCCGGAGCTCATGGACTCCCTGGCGCCGCTGCCCGATGTCTACCGCAACTTCCAGTTCGAGAAGACGGTGCGCGCCCGCTGGATCCGGGTGGCGCTGGACTGCAACTGGAAATTCTGGTCCGACAACTTCAACGAGTCGTACCACACCCGCACCGCCCATCCCCAGGTGCCGCCGATCATCGATCAGGATCATTTCACCTCCCGCTACGAGATGTTCCCCATGGGCCACGCCCGCATCATCCAGATGGGCCGCCCGTCCCTGCGCGATGTGCCGGAGGGCGGCAAAAACGAGTGGTGGGACAACGAATTGCGCCGCTGGGGCCTGGACCCGGACAGCTACCCCGACTACGAAAGCAAAGCCCTGCACGGCTGGCGCGACCTGAAAGCCGCAAAACGGAGGCTGTGGAAGGACAAGGGCTACCACCACTACGAGTTCCTCACCGACGAGGAACTCACCGAGAGCCCGTTCCAGACGGTCTTTCCGAATATCGCCTTCGGCGCATCCTCGGACAATTTCGGCCTGTTCC
>JAPOON010000733.1 GCA_026713405.1 Gammaproteobacteria bacterium | reverse complement strand
GTTCGATCCTGCAGTTCAGCGGCTCGGACACCCCGGCGGCCTTGGGCACCAGGCCGGGCACGCGGGACATGGCGGCAGGCAGCGTGAAGCTGGCGGCCCTGCTGGCATCCCACACCCAACCCCAGTCCGGCCAGCGCCTGCCCGGTGACCCCGCTCAGGGGCTCGGTCGGGCCGCTCTTGAAGTGGGGGCTCATCAGTTCGTTGTCGAATCCCGATCCCCGCCAGTGGCCGTCCGCGCTGCCCGACCCGCCGGCGTTTTGCACGGGCTCCTTGTTGTCCACGTAGTTCGTGCCGCCGGCGGCGTCGAAGGCCGCTGTCGCCAGCGCCCCCGAGAAGTAGGTGTCGGGAACCGGTTGGACATCCTCGTCGTCGGGGTCGAGAGCCGGTTTTTTCAACAGGTCGTGGTGATGCCAGAGCGTGCCGATGCCCAGGGTATGCCCGATTTCGTGCAGGATGATGCTCTCCACGTCGCTGGCCGACCTCCCCGCCATGTCGACCGAATCGAGGATGACCTTGCCAACGACGGGCAGGGTCGACGGGCCGCGCCGGTAACAAACCGAGGCAACCGCCAGTGTGCCGCCCATACCGTCTATTTCCGTCACCCTGCCGTAAACCCGCAGGTCGTCCACGGTATCGGCAACTTCAGGCTGCCCGGCCGTGCAGCGGCTGGCGGCAATGGGCTGGTCGGAGAAATCGATGTCCGGAAGGCTCCTGGTAACGATCTGCTCCCAGCGGGTGGCCGCGTCCTGGAATGCCTGGGTGACCGTGCCGGAAATCCCGGTGCCGACAAGAACGACATCGACATCGAAGGAACTTGTCCCGGCGGCGGTCACCGAGGCGACCTTCGACCAGAGGCCCGGCGTGGAGGAGGCTGCGCACGAATTGCCGGCGTACCGGTATACGACCTCGTAGGTGATGCCCGGCTCGTAGAACGAATCGATGGGCAGTTCGCTTGATACGTCGATGCTGCGCCGCGTGGCTTCGGCGTTCTCAACGGCACGGCAGAAAGAGTCCCATCCGCCCCGCGGTTCCTTCTGCCGAACCCTGAAGTCGTAGGCGCGAATCTCGTTCGCCGCGAACGACTCGGCAAACGCGACGGTGATCGATTTGGCGGTATCATCGATGGTTACCGACGGATCGGGCACGGTCGCCGAGCGCACGCGAACACTGAAGCTTCCCCGGGCTGTCCCGCCGTTCTGGTCGTCGGCTGTCAACGTGATGGTCGCAGTTCCCGCAGCCAGCGGCGTGATAGCCGCCAGGAGACCCGGCGTGTCCACGGTGGCAACGCTCTCGTTGCCGGATGACGCCTGGATGTCCAGCGGGTCGCCGTCCGGATCGGTGAAAGCCCGGCGAGCCTCGGTCAGAACCACAGCACCGCCGGCGGTGGCTTCCACATGTGAAACAACGCCAGAGCGGAATTGCGGGTTTCGATTCGCGGGTGTCGTGCCTTCGCCGGAGGACGACCAGTCGCTCGGCCCTTCATCGTTCACCGCCCGCACCTGGAATTCGTAGGTCGAGGTGGCGTCGAGTCCGAAAACGATGATGCGCAGCCCGGAGAAATTGCGCGAGAACTCCTTGAAGCTGCCCTGGTTCTTCTTTCGATAGCGCAGCCTGTAATGCGTAATCTCCGGCCCGGTGTTGAGCAGCGGGCGGCGGCCCGGGCGCACTGCCAGGGCCTCGCGCGAGTTCGTCTCCAGCACGATCGGTGTGGCCGGTGTGCCGGGCGGTTCGGATTCGTCCTTCACGGTCACGGTGATTGTCTGGCTCGCCGTCATCTCCCGGGCGCCGGTGCCGCCGGTCGCCGTCACCTCTACGATGTACTCGTTGTTGTCCGCGGCGTTCGCCGGCGATGTGCTCTCCAGATCCTCCGGTTTCTCGAAGTCGGGAGCTTCCACGAAGCGCAGCGCGCCCGCATTCGTGATCTCGAACCGATCCGAGTCGACACCGCCGCTGATCGAATAGCCCGTGATGTAGTCATCGCTGTCGGCATCCGTTGCGACCACCGTGTCGACTGTGGCCCCGCCCTCGTCCACATCGAATGCCGCGTCGCTCGTGAATTGCGGGGCGGCGTTGGTGTCGGCCAGGTCCTCGGCTACCGTCACGGTGACGCCGGCGACCGTCAGCCCCGCGTAATCGCCGCCGGCCACGCTGTGGCTGATGGAGAACGTCTCGTTGGTCGTGTCGGTATCGGCAATCGTCGTGACCGTTACCCATTGCCGTTCGTGCCAGTTGTCCGGCGTGAAGGTGAGCGCGGTCTCGTCAACCTCGATGTCGGTGTTCTGGGTAACGGTCACCGTCACGGTCGCATCCGCGGTCGGCTTGGAGTTGAGCACCGCCGTGTACCGGTTTTCGCCGCCTTCCCTGACCGTCAACGTTTCGGGGTGAATCCTGACCCCGGCATCGGCGGCGATGACCTCGAGGGGCAGGTCGTCCGACCGGGTCAGTTCGTAGCCGTCGTCCGCCTCCGGCACCTCGGGGAAGGCGCCGATGTCGACGGTGACCGCGGC
Organism: Gammaproteobacteria bacterium; assembly: GCA_026713405.1. The sequence goes on along the minus strand of JAPOON010000733.1, from coordinate 537 downwards.
GGTGGAGCCTGAATTGCGGGAGACGCTGTAGGTGGAGCTTTCCGTACTGCCCTGGGCAACGGTGATCTGCGTGTGCCCGCCGCTGACGGTGCCGTTGGCGACCCGTATCGGCAGCCGCAGCTCGAACGGCGCGGCGGCAGGCACGCTGGCGCGGAATTGCCCGGTACTGGTTTTCTCGAGCGCCACCGTGAGGGGAAGCGGGTCCACCGTATTGCCTTCCAGCTCGATGCGGTTGAGTTTTGTCAAGCCGGTGAACAGCCCGTCCGGCAGGGTGCTGAACTGATTGTCGGCGAGAAACAGCCAGCGCAGATCCGTCAGCCCGGAAAACAGGCCGCTCGGCAGGTCGGTGAACTGGTTGCCGTCCAGGTCGAGCCACCTGAGTTTAGTCAACCCGGAGAACATCTCGGCCGTCAGGGTGGTGAATTCGTTCTTGGCGAGCCACAGCCATTCCAGGCTGGATACCCCGGAAAATGCGCCCGTGGGCAATGTGGTCAGCTTGTTGCCGTCCAACACGACAAACTCCACCGCCGGGAGCCC
>JAPOON010000732.1 GCA_026713405.1 Gammaproteobacteria bacterium | reverse complement strand
GGCCGCGACGGCGACCTCAAGGGCCGCACCATAGTCGTCAGCGCCGGCGGCACCGCCGAGCCAATAGACCCGGTGCGCGTCATCACCAACCACTCCTCCGGCAAGATGGGCTACGCCGTGGCCGAGGCCGCCCGCGACAGGGGCGCGAGCGTGGTCCTCGTCTCTGCCGCAAAGGGCTTGCCCGCCCCGTCGCTGGTTGAGATGGTGCCTGTAAGCACCGCCCAGCAGATGTGCGATGCGGTGCTGGCCCGGACGGAGGAAGCCGACGCCCTCATCATGGCCGCAGCCGTGGCCGACTACCGCCCCCTGTCCGCCGCCGACCAGAAAATCAAGAAGTCGGACGACGACCTTTCAATCGCCTTGGCCAAAACAGTGGACATCCTTGCCACGGCCCGGGGCGACTTCGTTCGCGTGGGCTTCGCCGCCGAGAGCGAAAATCTCGTCGCCAACGCCGCCGCCAAGGTCACATCCAAGTCGCTGGACCTAATAGCCGCCAACGACATCACTAGCGAGGGCAGCGGCTTCGGTACCGACACCAACCGCGTTACGCTGATCGACCGCGATATGAACGTCGAGGAACTCCCCCTCCTCACCAAGTACGAAGTAGGCAACCGCATCCTGGACCGCGTTGTCAGCCTCTTCAGAGCATAGCTGAAACTCAGACTATCCGCGTAAGGGGAGCGTCATGGCGCAGGGTGATACCAGTCCCCACAAGCTCGCCGCCCTCGGATGGGCCGACGTCGGCATCATCGCCGTGGGCCAGAACGCCATTGGTATCGTTGCGGCCGGTCTCTGGAACTCCTTTGGAATCGCCTCCCTCAGCCTGCTCAACGCCATGGGCCTTGTGTCCTTCGGCCCTATCAACTCCATGGGCCTGGTCGCCATAGGCGGCGTCAACGCCATGGGATTGGTCGCCATCGGCGGAGTGAATGCCGTGGGTGTCGTGGCGATCGCCGGGTTCAACGCCACCGGCATAATCGCCATCGGCGGCGGAAAAAGCTGCAGCGCCCTGCCCTTGTCATGACCCATTTTGCGGGAATGATAGAGGGCGCGAGTTGCCAGTTCGCGCCCTATAGTACCTCCGCTTTAGCCGTGGATCCGGCTCCTAGCCCGAAACCGTCTCCTTGAACCTCCGTATCGCCTCGATGTGCTGGTCCGGTCCCTTGAGCCCGGCGCGCATGGTGTTGACCGACAGGTGCGTGGCGCCCACGCTGGCCCAGGACTCCGCCAGCTTGCCCCAGTCGTCCTGTGCGTCGGTGCCGACGCCGATGCGTCCCTCGATGCCGATGTCGTCAGGGTTGCGGCCGGCGTTGACCGCTATCTGCCGCATCTCGGCGATGCGCTCGGCGCCCTCGCCGTCGGGCTGGAACTGCGGGAACCACCCGTCGCCCATGCGCCCGATGCGCCGCACCACCTGGGGAGCGCCGCCGCCGAACCAGACCGGTATGGACTTTGCCGGCCGAGGATTGATGCCGGCGTGGGTGATGTTGTGGTACCGACCGTGGAAGTCGACGACATCCTGGGTCCAGAGCATGCGCATG
>JAPOON010000731.1 GCA_026713405.1 Gammaproteobacteria bacterium | reverse complement strand
GTGGCGGGCTGCCGTGAGTGAGCGCCAGCGGCTTGTTCTTTGCCCCGGTGCGGGAGCCGGTGCATGCGGTGACCGGCACCAACGGCAAGAGCACGGTGACATCGCTGGTGGGGCACCTGCTGGCCGGCGCCGGCGCCCGGCCTGGCGTTGGCGGCAACCTCGGCCTTGCGGCGCTGGATGCGATCGGCCCCGACCGGGACTGCTATGTTCTGGAGTTGTCCAGTTTCCAGCTCGAGCGCACGCACACCGCACCACTCAAGGCGGCGACCATCCTGAATGTCAGCGGCGATCACCTGGACTGGCACGGCAGCATGGACTGCTATGCGGCCGCCAAGCAGCGCATCTACGAGGGTGCGGAGCGGGCCGTGTCGAATCGAGGCGATGCCCTGACGCATCCGCGATGCGGGAGACCCGACGAGTTGATCACCTTCGGCGGCGATGAACCGGAGCCCGGTCATTGGGGAATCCGGGTGCGGCGCGGGCAACGGTCACTCGCCTGTGGAGGCCGGGCGTTACTGGAAACCTCACGGTTGCCGTTGGCCGGGCGGCACAACGAGCAGAACGTGCTGGCGGCGCTGGCGATGGTGCACGGCGGAGACTTCCGCGGCGACGAGGCTGCCCTGGAGGCGGCGGTCGCCGGGTTTTCCGGGCTGGCTCACCGCTGCGAAACCGTTGCATCGCTGGGCGCGGTGACCTATGTCAACGATTCCAAGGCAACCAATGTGGGCGCGGCGCTGGCGGCCCTTTCGGGTTTGGGCGATCCGCCGGGTTCGGTCGTGCTGATTGCCGGCGGTGACGGCAAGAGCGCCGACTTCACGCAACTCGGCGATGCCATTGCGGAATGTGCCCGGCACCTGGTGGTGCTGGGCGCCGACGGCCCGGCCATCGAGCGGGCGGTGAGAGAGCGGGTTCCGGTATCCGGAGCCCGGGACATGGACGAGGCGGTGCGTCAGGCCGCTGCCGCGGCGCGGCCGGGCGATACGGTACTGCTCTCCCCGGCCTGCGCCAGTTTCGACATGTTCGAGAACTTCGAGGCGCGGGGCGCAGCCTTTCGCGACGCGGTGGTGGAGTTAGGCGCATGAGCCGGACGGGGCAACGTCGAATCCCGGAGCGCAGACGCGTGTTCCGTTACCGGTCGGCGTGGAGGCCACGATCGTGAATTCTGCCGTCGACCGACCGCTGCTCTTCGCCTGGCTGTTCGTGCTCGCGTTCGGCCTGGTGATGGTCGCGTCTGCGTCCGTGGCCATGGACCGGGACTTTCTCCCCCGGCACGGCGCCTACCTCGGGGTGGCACTCGCGGCGTTCCTGGTCACGCTGGCGATACCGCTTGCGGTCTGGCGCCGCTGCCGGCAACTGGCGTGGATTGCGGCTCTCGTGCTCTGCGCGGCGGTGCTCGTGCCCGGGCTGGGACAATCCGTCAACGGTGCCACGCGCTGGATTGACCTTGGCGTGGTGACCTTGCAGCCGTCGGAGGCCGCGCGCTTCTTCGTGCTGGTGTACCTGGCCGGATTCCTGGCGCGATTCGACGATACGCTGAAGGACGATTCGCGCGTGCTTGTGGGCCCGCTGGTCGTGCTGGGCCTGATCCTGGCGCTCTTGGTGGCCGAACCGGACATCGGGTCCGTTGTGGTGCTCGGCTCCACCGCGGGCGCGCTGCTGTTCCTGGCCGGCATGCGCCTGCGCTATTTCGTGCCGCTGGTGCTGTTGGGCGCCATGCTGTTCAGCTTTCTTGCGATTGCGCAGCCTTACCGGCTGGAGCGGCTGATCACCTTCACCGACCCCTGGGCGACGGCGTACGGGAGCGGTTATCAACTCGTTCAGGCACTGATCGCCTTCGGGCGCGGCGAACTGTTCGGCCTGGGGCTGGGGGCGGGCATCCAGAAGCTCTACTACCTGCCGGAAGCGCACAACGATTTCATATTCGCGGTGATTGCCGAGGAACTGGGGCTGGCGGGCGCTCTAACGCTGCTGGCGCTGTTCTCCTTCCTGGTGTACCGGATCCTGGTGACGGGCAAGGGCCTGCTCGAACGCGGCGAGAAATTCGGCGGCTATCTGTGCTACGGGGTCGGCATCGTGCTGGGGGTGCAGGCGCTGATCAACCTGGGCGTATCCAGCGGCATCCTGCCAACCAAGGGCCTGACGCTGCCTTTCGTAAGCTACGGCGGGAACAGCCTGATCGTCTGCTGCGCCCTCATCGGGCTGGTATGCCGGGCGCAAATCGAGGAGGCGAAAGCATGACCGGGGCGAACGGCGGCACCAGCCTGGATGCCTACCGCGTACCCGAGATGGGGCGGGTGCAGCGCATCCATTTCCTGGGGATCGGCGGCGCCGGCATGTCCGGTATCGCGGAGGTGCTCATCAACCAGGGTTACGAGGTGTCGGGTTCGGACCTGGCGCGCTCGGCCACCACCGCAAGGCTCGAGTCCCTCGGTGCGGCCGTGTTCGAGGGCCATGCCCCGGAGCAGGTCGACGGGGCCGACGTGGTGGTGGTGTCCAGCGCCGTGGGAGAGGACAACCCGGAACTCGCGGCAGCTCGCGAAGAGCGGATTCCGGTGGTGGCGCGTGCCGAAATGCTGGGCGAACTGCTGCGTTACCGGCACGGGATCGCCATTGCCGGCACCCACGGCAAGACGACGACGACCAGCCTGCTCGTGTCCATCTACCAGGCGGCGGGCCGGGACCCCACCTTTGTGGTCGGCGGGCTGCTCG
>JAPOON010000730.1 GCA_026713405.1 Gammaproteobacteria bacterium | reverse complement strand
TGGCGAGTTGGTGGGTCGCGACCGGTTGGGCAGGGTGCCGATCCGATTGTCGTTCATCCCGGAGGCATCCGATTCTTCGTCGGCGCAGCCTCCGGACGTCCCTGCGGCTGCCCTCGTTCCCCTTGCGCCCGTGGCGCCGGGTGCAGGCCACCAGCACGGTTTCGTATCCGACCATCGCCAGGGCGACTGGTGCCGGGTCTCGGTTATCAATCCGCTGTTTGCCGAGATCGTGGGGTACAGCCATCGCGATGATCGGCAACTCGGCGAGAACGTCCGCGACGCGACGGTCGGCATCGTCGTCCGCGAGGATCTCGGCGATTGGCATGGCATGCTGTTCCGGCCCCATCCCGATGAGGATGACGCGGGCGGGGGCGACGACTCACCCGGCGGCGGAGCCGGAACGTGATCGACAATGTCTGAAGGACGGGCGCTTGTCTTTCCCCGCGCGATTGCGCTGGGCGCCCGTCCGCTGACGGTTCCCGGCGGCAAGAACCTGCTCGTCGCCTCCGCGAGCTACGCATTCCGCCTGTCGGATGGCGGTCACGTTGAGCCGTCGGCCTGGTACGAAACCGTCGCCGGCCACGCGGGGCCCCTGGCTGTTCCCGACACGATGGTGCCTTTGCCGGGGGCCGAGCTGATGGTATTGGGCGCGGTGCCGGCAGTGGACGGCAGGACGCGACGGGCTTCCGTGCGTTGTGGCGGCCTGGCGCGCAGCGTGATCCTTTGCCGTGATCCGGAGCATCCCGGCAACCCGTTCGTCCCCGACACACAGGCCGCGATCTGGCACGAGCAGGACAATCCCGGGGGTCGCGGCGGGCCGGATGACGATCGGCCGGCGCTGATCGTGGCCGAGCACGATCCCGAGGTGCCGGTTTGGTTCGGGCCGACGCCCTTCGACCACCCGCTGCGTCTTGGCGCGGTCGGTACGCCCGACCCGGGATCGGGGACGGGTTGGCCCACCGACGCCTCGGCGGAGGTGTTCCACGAAGCCCATCCGGCGTTCCGCACGGGTTCGTTTTCGCCGGACGATCGGTTGGCGTTCGAAGGTCTGGGTCCGGTCGATGTGGACAGCTGTGTGCCGCCGTACCGCATCGCGATCGTCTCGGGGCGTGAGGATGGGCGGTTCCTGGTCGAACCGGCCCGCATCCATGCCGTGACGCTGATTCCGAGCGCCGGCATCGGTGCGGTGTTCTGGCGGGCCTGTATCGAGCTCGGCGACGACCTTCTCGGCGAGACGATCCACGCCCTGATCGCCGCCCTCGAGGACGTCGACAGCCCCCCCAGGGACGCCGAGTACTGGGGGCGCATTGCCGCGAACCGGTGGCTGGAACCGCACAACGCCCTGGACGACCGGCCCCTGCTGCCGCGGGCGCTCGCGGCAACCGTGGCGTTGCCGTTCGCCATGTCGGATGCCGACCCCATGAAGGAGCGGCACGCGGCAGCGGAGGAGTGGATGCAGGCGGAAGTGGGCATGGGTGAGAAAAACCCTTTCGGCGAACTCGCACCGGACGAGCAATTGAGCATGGCGGACAAGGCCATCGAAGAGTCGGAGGACGATGCGCAACCGCCGGACATCAATGCCATCGACGAGATGGCCGGCAGCGTCCTGGCGGCCGGCAGACGGCGCCACGAGGAGGCCGGGGTCAAGGAACCGGAAGCAGATGCCCAGCGAATACCGCAAGTCCGTGGCGACCGGCTGGAAGCGGAAATTGAACGGCGCCTGTCCGGGCCTTACCAGTCGGTACGGGACAGGGGCATCGTGAACACCATCCGCGAACACGAGGTCGAGGGCGTGGATGCTGACGAGATCATGCAGAAGCTCGCCCATGCCCGGCGCATCAACCCCGACCCGCCGCTTGCCTGGCCCCTGCTCGATGACGACGAGTCGCGCCGCTTCGGCGATGCCTTCTGCGATGCCGTGGAAAAGCAGAGCCCGGGCCGCCATGTGGACGTGGCGGCGGCGGCCATCGTCGCGGGGGAAGAGAACCGCCGGATTTCAGGCAGACGCTTCGAGGGCCTGTTCGCGGAACACACGGTCTGGAAAGGCGTCGTGTTTTCGGAATGCGAGTTCGTCGAGTCCAGTTTCTGCCAGGCGAAATTCAACGACTGCGAATTCCGCAAGTGCCGATTCCGCGACACCAACCTCTCCAGTGTCGAACTGGTGGGATGCAGATTCGTCGACTGCACGTTCGCCGAGTTGCGCATCGTCGAACCGAGCTGGATGGAGAACCGGTTCGAGGGCTGTTGCTTCGAGGAGGTCTCGATGACCGATGCGGCGATGCGGGACACCGTCTTCGACGGGGGCTCCTGGGACCGGGTGGACATTGCCGACGGGCTGCTCATGGACATGACCTTTCGCGGTTTCGCAATGAACCAGGTCACGTTGTCGGAGGTAATGGCGCCGCAGAACCGCTTCGAACGGGTGTCGATGACGAAGGTCTGGGTCATGGCCAAGGGACCGGCGGCCAGCGTCTTCGAAGACGTCGAAGCCGATACCTGCGGGTTCCTTGGCTACGTTCGGTTCGATCGGTCGACCTTCACCCGGGTGCGGTTCACCATGACGGGCTTCACCAACGCGGTTTTCTCGGACAACGAGTTCGCGGCCGGCTGTCAGTTCGACCGTTGCGACTTCAGCGGTGCGATGTTCTCCGATGTCGGGATGGAAGGGATTCGCTTCATCGAGTGTTCAATGACGGGAAGCAGGTGGTCCAACGTGCGGGCCCCGAACGGCTGGTTCCACGGTGCGCTGCTGCGCGGTGTCGACTTCGCCGACACGGAACTGGCGAACGCGGTGTTTACCGATGCCGATCTCGAGGGAACCAAGTTCCTGCCGGACAAGACGATCGGTGCGGACTTCAGGGGCACCGTCAAGGCGAACGCCTAGTCGAACAGGAATGCGCGCGCGCGATGGCGCGCCTCGCGAACGGTGTTGGAAACCCAGGTGCCCGCGCGCTGCAGCATCGTGCCCTCCACCTCGTCGCTGGCGTGGCCGGCGCGCCGGATGTCGGTACCGACCTGTGCGACGCGGGTGTCGACGGTCTCGGTGCGGACATGCTCCACCGCGTGGCGATTGCGGGTGCTGGTCAGAAAGTCTTCCGCCTGGATGTGCACGTCCCCGGCGCTCAAGGAGACCCGGGGCGCCTTTATGGTCAGCGGGCGTTTCAGGGCCACCTGCGCGGGTTGGGAATCCGATTGGTCGAGCACGTGGAGGATCCACCGTTCGCCGTCTTCGCCCGACCAGAGAAGGACCCGGTCGCCGGGCGCCGGCTGCAGAAGGCAGGAAGCACCGAGGCGCGCGGTGCGGCCGTCGGACAGCGTTCCGGACGTTTCCGCCCAGGTTGCCAGGACGGCTTCCACGAGGGTGCCCGAGCGCTGCGCGGCTGCGGGTTCGGCGAGCATGCGTTCGAGCACGGACGCCGCATCTTCCGCACCCGCCTGGCTTTCCTTTTCCGGCTTGGTCTTCATGGCATGAGTTCCGAGCGAAAAGAGTGTAGCAGCTTCACGTAGAGACGAACGCCCTGGCGGTCCCAAGGTGTCGCATCCGGCGATTTCGAGAGAACGAGGCTGCTCCAGAACTGTCCAATCTAGTATGAGAGGCAGTGACATGCCAGGCAATGGCGCCGCACCCCCGGGCAGGGGCTATGCGATCGAAACCCGGGCGGAGACGCTGAACGTTCGAACGGGTGGCGATTCGGTTCGCCGCGGCGAACTCGACGAGTTGCATACGGGCAACGTCGAACGCTTCGAAGATGCCGTCTATGGTGAAGAAAAGGTCACTGTCAGGGGTGAGTTGACGGAGTCGGTCGGACAGGGTTCGACATTTGCGGCGGATACCCTGGGGTTTACGGTCAACGGCCGGCTGTCCATATCGGCCGTTGGCTGGCCGCAGAACAAGCTGAGCGGCGAAGACGCGGTTCTCCTCGGCGGCGCCATGGCGGAAACCTGGACCGGGGGGACGCTGATTGCCGCCGCCATGAGCGATGACCTGATCGTTGGCGGCGGCGTCAGAATCACCGCTCCGCTGGACGTTTTCGTGAATCAACTGACGGGCATCCAGGAACGGCCGGGTACGGGGGCTGCCGACGTTGTCTTTCGGGAGCTCTACGGCACGCTGTTCGAACGCGAATACGGTCCCGGCACCCACGTCGCGTCCGTGGCCAGGTTCACCGGCACGGTGTACCAGACCCAGCGGGCGGGTTTCCGGCCGTTGATGAAGACCGCGCTGGGCGTGCGCAACCTGATTCCGGGTGGCGCGCCCGGCGTTGCACCGGAGCCATCGCCGCCCGCTCCGCCGGCGGCGCCTCCGTCCGCGGGGCCGGGTGCCGCGGGCGCCGGCACCATGGTGGCGGCCAACATGGGGGCCGGCGCCGTCGGCACCGCCAGGGGCGCGGAAAACTTCCAGGACATGGGTCGCGTCGCCGGGGCGGCCGAGGACATGCAGAATGCGGCGGCCCTGCACCGCGCCGAGGACACGGCGGACACGCTGGACGAACTGGCGAATGCGGCGCGTTTCGGCGACCCGGATGTGCCCGAAGGTACGCTCAACCAGGGCATGCCGCCGGCCGAAAGCACGGGACAGTTGAGCATCGACGGTCCCTACGGCCAGCTCGACGACCTCAACAGCCCCTACGGTCCGGTCGACGACATCGACGAGCCCCTTGCCGAACTCATGAATCCGGCCGCC
>JAPOON010000729.1 GCA_026713405.1 Gammaproteobacteria bacterium | reverse complement strand
GCTGGTATGCGGACCTGGCCGGCCGGGCTGAGGAGCAGCAGCCTGAGCTGCTCGACGATATTTCCGCGGCAAAGCAGTCGGTGGAGTCGTTTTATGCCTGGCTGGTGGAGAACCGCGACGGCATGACCGGACTCGGCGGCGTTGGCGAGGACAATTTCAACTGGTACCTGAAACACGTCAAGCTGATGCCGTACGACACGGACCAGATCGTCACCCTCGGCTTGCGGGAACTCGACCGGCTATGGACCGTGCTGGCCCTGGAACAGCACCGCAACCGGCATCTGCCGAAGATTGAACTTCCGGGCTCCGGGGAAGAATACGCGGCGCGCATCGCCGAAACCGACAAGCGCGTCCGCGAATTCCTCGTCGAGCAGGAAGTGATCACCATTCCCGACTACGTGCAGGAACTCGACACCAACGTGCCCTGGATCGTGCGCCCCGGCGGCCCGAATTTCTGGGAACACGTCCAATACCGCAACCCCACGCCCGACCATCTCCACGCCGTCATTCCCGGCCATCGTTTCGACGGGTTGGTGGAGCGCAACAACACACACCCCATCCGCGGCAAGATCACCAGCGGCGCCCGCACCGAGGGCTGGGGCGTCTACCTGGAAGAGGGCATGATGAATGCGGGCATCGTCGACGACCTGCCCCGGGTGCGCGAACTGATCTACATCTTCGGTATCTTCCGCGCCGCCAGGGTGCCGGCGGATGTGTGGCTGCAGACCAACGAGATGACCGTCAACGGGGCGGTGGACTGGTGGCGAGAGCGTACGCCCTGGCTCGATGTGGACGTTGCGCGGGTCGATGCGGAGATCTACCTGCGGCGGCCGCCGGGTTACGGCCTGGGCTACACCGTCGGCATGCTGCAGATGCACCACCTGCTGGCCGACCGCAAGATGCAACTCGGCGACGATTTCATTCTCAAGGACTTTCACGACACGTTCATGGCGGCGGGAAGGCTGCCCATGTCGCTGATTCGATGGGAAATGACCGGGCTGGAAGACGAGGTCAGCGAACTCTGGAAGCGGGAACGGCTGAATCCGTAGCCCGCCCGACCACGCCGGCAGGCCGGCGCGGTCGAACGGGTGATGCGGTACCTAACGCGACCCCTGTCCGTCGTCGATCTTGATGTAGGTGCCGGTGACGGCCGCCGACGCGGGTGACAGGAAGTAGAGCAAGGTGCTGTCCATCTCCGGCGGGTCGCAGATGCGCTTGCGGGGAAAGAACTGGGTGATGTCGCCCATGCGCTGCAGCATGCCGTCCATCATCTCCGAGGAGAAGGCGCCGGGCGCGATGGCATTCACGTTGATGTTGAAGCGCGCCCACTCCACGGCCAGGCACTCGGTCATGCGCACAATGGCGGATTTGGTGATGGAATAGAGGGCGGCGCCGTTGCCGCCGTAGTTGAAACCGCCCACCGAGGAGATGTTCACCATCCTGCCGGGCTGCTTCGCTGCGATGAGCCGGCGGGCGATCTCACAAGAGAGTATGTAGGGCCCGCGCAGGTTGGTGTCGAACACCGTGTCGATGAGTTCCAGTGACATCTTGTGTGCGCGTTGCGCGTCCGGGACACCCGCGTTGTTGATCAGGATGTCGACCGTGCCCAGTGACGATTCGGCCTGGTCCACCGCGCTGATGATGGATTCGTTATCCCGCCTGTCCAGTGCGATGGCTTGGGCGGCTCCGCCGGCCGCGCGGATTTCATCGGCCAGTGACTGCAAACGGTCGACCCGGCGGGCGGCGATGGCGACTTTCGCTCCACTGGCGGCGATGACCTGCGCGAATCGATAGC
>JAPOON010000728.1 GCA_026713405.1 Gammaproteobacteria bacterium | reverse complement strand
CGCTCGAAGAACAGCTTCATCCACCGCCGGATTGTGGCCGGTTCATAGCGGCCGTCGAACGCGAGCCTTGCCAGTTCGTAGATTTTCCTCGGCTCGAAGCCGTCGCGAACATAGTGATAGAGGAAGAAGTCGTGCAGTTCGTAGGGCCCGATGATGGCTTCCGTTTCCTGGCTGATCCTGCCGTCGCGCGGCGGTATCAGCTCGGGCGTTATGGGCGTTTCGAGCACCCGGTCGAGAACGCCGGCAAGCTCGGTGCCCGCGCGGTGGCGCGCGTACCAGCGCACCAGGTACGACACCAGGGTTTTCGGCACGCCGGCGTTGACGTTGTAGCCGGCGATGTGGTCGGCGTTGAAGGTGCACCAGCCCAGCGCCAGTTCGGAGAGGTCGCCGGTGCCGACGACGATGCCGCCGACCTGGTTGGCGTAGTCGAACAGCAGCTGGGTGCGCTCCCGGGCCTGGGCGTTTTCGAAAACCACATCGTCTTCGCCGGTGTGTTCGAGGTCCTTGAGATGCTGGGCGACAGCGGCGCCTATGGGGATCTCGCGCAGGACCACTTCCGTTGCCGCCGCAAGCTGCTCGACGGACGTTCTGGTATGCGGGCTGGTTCCGGGGCCGGGCATCGAGAGCGCGTGCAGGTTTGCCGGCGGAAGGTCGAGCTGTTGCAGCGTATCCAGGCAGACCAGCAGGGCGAGCGTGGAATCGAGCCCGCCGGACAGGCCGATTACGAGACGATCGGCCGGCGAGCCAAGCAGCCGGCGGCCCAGCCCCCCGGCCTGGATGCTCAGGATTTCACGGGCCCGGGCGTCAAACTCGGTTTCGTCCTTGGGCACGAACGGGTGAGCGTCGTGTATGCGGTCGAGGTTGGCGAGGGCCGGGATTTCACCTGCTAGCCTTACCCGGCGATAGCCTTCGGGCCGAACCGCGTTGGCAAACGTGCCGTTGCGCATGCGGTCGCGGCGCAACCGGTCGATGTCGAAGTCGGCGGTGAGCATGTTGGCGCCCAATTGGAAGCGCTCGCTCTCGCGGAGCAGGCGGCCGTTCTCAGCGGCCAGCAGATGTCCACCGAATACCAGGTCCTTGCTCGATTCGGTAAGGCCCGCGCCGGCGTACAGGTATCCGCACAGCCATTGAGCGCTTGCCATGCGCACCAGGTCGCGCCGGTAGTCGGCCTTGGCCACGAGCTCGTTGCTGGCGGAGAGGTTGAGTATCAGTTCCGCGCCGGCCAGACAATGGGCTGCGCCTGGTGGCGCCGGCGCCCACAGGTCTTCACAGACTTCGATGGCGAAACGGCAGGTCCCGACTTCGAACACCTGGTTCGGGCAGATCCGCACCCTTCCGAACTCCGTATCGGCTTCGAGATCCACGCCCGCCCCGGATGCAAACCAGCGGCGCTCGTAGAATTCGCCATGGTTGGGCAACGCGGTCTTGGGAACGACGCCGGCGATGCCCCCGCCGGAAATTACAACGGCCGCGTTGAACAGCCGTCCGTCTGGGCTCGGCCAGGGAGTTCCCACGACGACGGTTGTCTGCACGCCGGCGGCGGCAATCCGGGCGAGCGCCTCGCGCGTATCGGCGAGCAGCTTTGCCGTGAACAACAGGTCTTCGCAGGTGTAGCCGGTGAGACAGAGCTCGGGAAACACAGCCAACGCCGCGCCGCTCCCTTCGAGCCGGACGAGATGGTCGAGAATCTCTTCCGCGTTGGCATGGGGTTCCGCCAGGCGTACTACCGGCGCAATCGCGACAGCTCTCAGGAAACCGAGTTCAACGAAATTCAGGGGTGGCGGCACCATGCCCAATTCTAGCCTGCATGGCTTACCAATTTCCTGCGGTTGCCAGGGAGGCCGGTAACGGCCAATCCCCAACCCACCCGATCCGCCGGGAAACTAATTCGATGCCGAATTGTCCGATGTCACCATGATAGCGAAACAAGAACTGGCCACACGGATGGGCCGACTCATACAAATGGCGCACGCGAGGGCTTTGGCTTCATGATCGGTCTGGAGCTCTTTCAGCAAACGGCAATAGACGCAGCGGAGGTTCTCGGAGGTCGATCTGCAATCAATCTGTCAGCCGATCGCGGTGAACTGGTCGTCCGAGCAGGGGCCCTGGCAAGCCGGACTGTGAGGTTCCTAACCGCGCAGAACCGGGCGGTTGACCGGCACTTCGTCGAATCGCTCCGCTCCAGATTCGGCGACGAGGTGTCCGAGGTAGCGCTTGGGAGGGATTTGTCCAAGTGCCGCGGAAAACCTCTCCGTGCCAGAAAGGTGCTGCAGATCATCTGGAGGGCCGAAAAGGCAAAACTGGAGATCGACGGTTGCAATCAAGCTGTTTCGCGGCGCTATTGCGGGCCAACAGCGGAAGGACAGGCTACCGATTGGCTGCGCACCGTGATGAACGGCCAGGCGCGAAACCGCTTTCAGTCGCAACCGGGCCTGGTCAGGGTGCTGAATCCCGACCGAATTGCCCGCATGGCGAGAGACGAAATCGTGGCCGCGGGACGCGAGGGCTTCCATCGCGTCACCGAACAAGAAGCTTTCAGGATCGTCGTCGCTGTGGTCGACAGGGAACTCGATGCCAAGGCCGACGCACTGGAAAAGCTTGACGCCGGCCGCAGCGACTCCATCGCCGGCCTCGCGCTCACCGAAGCCGCCCGCGGCAATCCGCAGCTGCGATTGGATCCGCAACGGCTGACCACGAACGCCGTGAGCCTGCTGAACCGCCGATTCAGGGAAGCGCTGGAAAATGGACGGGTCCCCGATGAACGGTTGAGCGACGGGGATGCCCTTGGCGAGCTCGCTCGGGAAGTGGCGGAGGAATTTGTCGGGGAACGACTGTCGGCCGTTCGAGCCGTCGAGAATCTCCAGCTTGAAGCACTCGACGGCGATGTCCTGAGGGACTTCGTGGCGCGCGACGACATTTCACCGGAACTCGCTTCGGCCATGGCCGGCGCATATCCGACCGTACGCGACGAACTAACCGGGTTGGGCAGACATCCTGGAGGTCCGGTCCTGGAGCATGCCGTTGTTGTACTCAGGAACGCCATCATGCAGGCGCTGAGTGACGCTGCCGTCCCGGACGGCATCGGGAATCAGGATGCCATGAGGAGTTGCTGGGGTTTTCTCCTGGCAGCCGGCGGCAAGCCATTGGCTGGTGCTATCGCCGAACGTATCGCCAGCACGGGCAGCTCGTTGGGGGCGGTCGGTGCGGGTATCGACTGGTTCCTGGAGGACTTCCTCCCAAGCAAGGAAGGACAGCGGTTGTCCACCGAACCGCACGCAGCCCGGAATGGACGGCCAATCTGCGGAATCGACGAGTATGCCCAGGCGGTTTCGCTCTCGAAAACTCTGAATGCCCTGGCCGAAGCCGTTCAGGAAACCGGTGTGGCTGGCGACTGGCAGTGCAGCTTCGGAAAACGGAGTGCTGACCAGTTGCGGGACGCAGACATCGCGGTGCTGCGCAATCTCGACATTCCGATTCCGGCTCCCGATCGCAGGGGAACAGAGGGCGGGAAAGTCTGGTTGCAGCGGACGACACTTGCAGAGGCGCAGAAAAACGTCTCCGAGCAAATCCACAGGATGGGCAATCACAGCACCATCCATGGCGTCCTGGAAGACAGTTACATGCAGTTCGACAGTGCCGCCCTGAACATAGACGACGATTGGCTGCAGAGGGACAGACGCAGTGCGGTGGAAGGGCTGAGCGAACTTTGCCTGAACGGGGACGGAACCCTGAACACCGAAATGCTGAAAACGGTCTCCACGATGACCAGCGAAGAAACCCTGAACTCGGTTCACCGGGCCTGCTTCGACACCCGCCGTCCGGACCTCGCGGTATTCGGCGGCCGCCCTGTGCTTGCCGGGAGCAAGCCCGACTACGTGCTCGAAAGTGCTGGCGAGGGCAACGTATATCTGGAAATCGTGCACACTGGCAACGTGCAGGCGCTTGAATTCGACCATGCAGGCGGCTTTGTCCATGCGGTGCTCATGGATCCGGGCCGGAGTCGTCTGGATACCGTGGCACGGATATTCATTGACGCCAACACCTGCGAACCGGAAGTGGAGCACGTTGTTGTCTCCTACAGCCTGTTACCGAAGGAAGCCGTTCCGGATGCGCGCGGGCACCGGATAACGGCGCCGATCCCCCCGGGTTCGGCCGAGGCTGCGGCGGGCAAACGGTTCCCGCCGAATTTCGATAGCGCCGGTGCGATCGCTCGGCTCGATCAGGAGATCGGATTGCAGAGAGTCGAGATTCAAAAACTCGTCGGTGGTCCGGATTCGCCGGATCGCGTGCGGATGGAGGCCGAACTTGACGCCCGCCTGTTGTCGAGGGCCGAATTTGCCGCAGGTCGCGATCCGCGCCATGCGCTGCGCTCCCGCATCGCCGAGATGACAAGCCGGTACGGCGCTGACGATTCTCGTACGGGCGCCTTCGAAGACACTTTGAACTACTTCGAGAACTCCGGCAGTTTCGCACCCGCGCAGAGGGTCTCGCCCGTTTCGCTTTCCCCGACCGGAAGGTCCGAGTTGCTCTCGGACTGGCGCGACCGGCTGTTTGCGATGAGGGCGGTTGTCGACCGCCAGAGCCCTCGTTCGCGGTCGCACATCGAGCGGGCACAGGTACTTGCGGATGCAGAAACCTATGTTCAGCGAGCGATCATGAATGTGTCTTCCCTCCGGGACCCGATTCCCGAATTGAGGCGCCATGCGGCGGAACTGGAGGGGCGGCAGCTGAGCGATGGCGGTAACGCAGCCGCCGAGGCGACCGTTCTTCGGACGATGGCTCGGGAATACCTGATGTTGCAGTAGCGGACTCGCGTTTTCACCCCAAAGTGTGGAGAATTGCGGGCTCGCTTTTTTCGATGGTATTGACGGGGGGGCGATGAACTTCGAGTTTTCTGACGAACAGAAGCTTTTGCGCGACCAGGCACGCGGATTTCTGGCTGATCATTGCCCGATGGGCAAAGTGCGCGACGCACTTGAAAACCGCGGTGCTTTCGATGCGGAACTCTGGGGCAAGGTAGCCGAGATGGGCTGGACCGCCACGGTGATTCCGGAGGAGTACGGCGGGCTCGGGCTCTCCTACGTGGAACTGGTGGTAATCGCCGAAGAGCTGGGGCGTGCCGTGGCGCCGATACCGTTCTCCTCATCGGTTTATCTGGCCACCGAAGCCTTGCTCATGGCGGGCAGTGCCGAACAGAAAGAGCAATGGTTGCCGAAACTGGCGAGCGGCGAGGCGATCGGTACCTTTGCGCTTGCCGAAGGGCCGGGGCGCGCGACGGCAGCCGGTTTGAAGACCACCGGTTCGAACGGCGCCCTGAACGGCAGCAAGGTTGCCGTTGCCGACGGCGACATCGCTCAAATCGCCGTTGTGGCCTCGGCCAGCGATGGAGCTGGCGACGGGGCCAGCCTGAACCTGGTCGAACTCGATCAGCCGGGCGTGACCCGAACGCCCCAGCGCACGCTGGATTTTTCCCGTAGCCACGCGCGTCTCGACTTCAGCGATGCGGCATCCGAGCCGCTGGGCGCCCCCGGCACCGGCTGGGCGGCGACGCAGAAACTGCTCGACCGTGCCGCGGTGCTGTTCGCCTGGGAGCAGGTGGGCGGCGCCGATGCCGCGTTGGAGATGGGCAAGGAATACGCCATGGGCCGGTTTGCTTTCGGCCGGCCCATCGCTTCCTACCAGGCCATCAAGCACAAGCTGGCCCATGCCTACGTCAACAATGCCCTGGCCCGTTCGAACTGCTACTACGGCGCCTGGGCACTGGACACCGATGCGCCGGACCTGCCGCTGGCGGCGGCCACCGCCCGGGTTTCGGCCACGCAGGCGTATTACTACGCGTCCAAGGAGAACATCCAGACCCATGGCGGCATGGGCTACACCTGGGAGTTCGACTGCCAGTTCTTCTATCGGCGGGCAAAACTGTTGTCCGTCAACATCGGCAGCGAAGGGCAGTGGCAGGACAAGCTGGTGACAGCAATCGAACAGAGCAACGTGGCCTGACGGCAGGCAGGAGGAACACATGGATTTCAACGACACCGCGCAGGAAGCCGAATTCCGCGAAGAGGCGCGTGCCTGGCTCGCAGACAACGTGCCCACCGAAGACGATTTCGCGGGCCTGGACATGATGTCCCAGTCGAAACTCTGGCAGCAGCGCAAGTACGACGCCGGCTGGGCCTGCATCCGCTGGCCGAAGGAATACGGCGGCCGCGGCGCCTCCGCCATCGAGTCGGTGATCTACAACCAGGAGGAAGCCAAGTACGGCCCGCTGCCGGGCGGCGTGTTCAGCATCGGCCAGGGCATGGCGGCGCCGACGCTGATGGCCTGGGCGACGGAAGAGCAGAAACGCCGTTACCTGCCGAAGCTCGCCAGCGGCGAGGAAATCTGGTGCCAACTGTTCAGCGAACCGGCCGGCGGGTCGGACCTGGCGGCCCTGCGCACCAAGGCGGAGAAGGACGGTGACGACTGGGTCATAAACGGCCAGAAAATCTGGACCTCCGGCGCGCACTATTCCGACTACGGCATCCTGGTGGTGCGCACCGATCCCAACGTGCCCAAGCACAAGGGCCTGTCGTATTTCTTCGTTGACATGAAGTCCCCCGGCATCGAGACGAAGCCGATCAAGCAGCTTTCCGGCGACGCCAATTTCAACGAAGTCTATTTCACGGATGTACGCATCCCCGATGCACAGCGGCTCGGCGCGGTCGGTCAGGGCTGGCAGGTTTCCATCACCACCCTGATGAACGAGCGCCTGGCGATCGGTACCGGCGGTGGCGGCGGCGGTGGCGGCGAGTTCCGGTCGTTCATCAAGCTGGCCCAGACGGTGACCATCGACGACAAGCCGGCCATCGAGGATGCCGCCGTGCGGGCGAAGATCGCCGACTGGTACTGCAAGCGCTCCGGTCTCAAGTACACCGGTTACCGCGCGCTATCCGCCCTGTCCCGGGGGGAGACGCCCGGGCCGGAAAATTCCATCGGCAAGCTGGTCGCCGCACCCATGGCCCAGGACATGGCCTCGTTCGCCATGGACCTGATGGAAATGTCGGGCGCCGTCTGGGAGGGGGATTATGCGGACCCGTCCGGTTCGTTTCCCCTGTCTTTCATGGCCATCCCGGGCATGCGCATTGCCGGCGGCACCGACGAGATCATGGCCAACATCATCGCCGAGCGGGTGCTGGGCATGCCCCAGGAGCCGCGGCTCGACAAGGGCATCCCGTTCAACGAGGTACCGACCGGGGCGAACTAGCACGCCGGGACGCCGCAGCGACGCCACGCAACTGGTTGCGGGGCCGGGTGCCAAACTTTCGTCGCGTTAGAACTCGTCCCACCCCCTCTCGCATAAGCAGGATGTCGTGGCTGGTGCGCCGATAGGGAAGCGCCGTAAACGAACTCGCTGCCCGGTGCTGGCGATTGTTGAATAGAAGCTAGAAAGTGGGTCGGAGCATTCATTCCATGCGAGACGAGCAACGGAAGCTTCCCAGGAAGACATCGGGTAGCGGAATCGGGTCTTGACATCACCGACGACCCTGCGGCGCATTGCGCTCGCCCACCAGGGACTGATCGGCAGGCGCAGGCTGGGGCGCGGGCTCGACGGGGTACGCAAAACGCTCGACCGGCTCGGCTACGTCCAGATCGATACCATATCGGTAGTGGCCCGCGCCCATCACCATACGTTCTGGTCACGGGTGAGCGGCTACCGGGACGAGCATGTGAATCGCCTCATCCGGCGCGGCGAGGCGTTCGAATACTGGAGCCACGCCGCCGCCTACCTGCCCATGCGCGACTACCGGTTCTCGTTGCCGGCGATGCGCGCGTTCAGGAACGGCGAGGAGCGCTGGATGCGCTCCCGGGAGCCGAAGGTGATGCGCACGGTGCTGCACCGGATACGGGACGAGGGGCCGTTGCGCGCCAGAGACTTCGTCGACAGCCCGCGCGGGTCGCCCGGCTGG
>JAPOON010000727.1 GCA_026713405.1 Gammaproteobacteria bacterium | reverse complement strand
GAAGGGAGGGATGGGCCGTCGTTTATTCTTGGGGGGTATTGCAGGGGCGGAGCCTTTCGCATGGACCGGGAGTCCATGGAATTCGAGGTCGTCATCGTCGGCGGCGGGCCCGCCGGTCTGGCCGCTGCCTGCCGGCTGATGCAGCTCGGCGAAGCATCCGGGCGTGAAATCTCGGTGTGCCTCGTCGAGAAAGGCTCGGAGATTGGCGCGCACATCCGCTCCGGCAACATATTCGAGCCGACCGCGTTGAACGAGCTGTTCCCCAACTGGCGGGAAATGGGAGCCCCGCTCGACAACCCGGTGACGGAAGACCTCGCCTATTACCTGATTAACGGCACCTCGAGCATCAGGGTTCCTCCCCTGTTCATCGCGAAGGACATCCACAACGACGGCAACTTCGCGACCAGCCTGGGCAATCTCTGCCGCTGGCTTGGCGAGCAGGCGGAAGGCATGGGCGTCAACGTATTTCCCGGGTTCGCGGCGGCTGAAGTGCTTTACGACGACGACGGCGCCGTTGCCGGCATCGCCACCGGCGACATGGGCGTCGATGCCGGGGGCGAACAGAAAGGCACCTATACCCCGGGTTACGAACTGCGCGCCCGGCACACGATATTCGCGGAGGGCTGCCGGGGCCATCTCGGCAAGCAGCTCATCGCCCGGTTCGGGCTCGATGAGGGCCGGGGCACCCAGCACTACGCCATCGGCCTGAAGGAGTTGTGGGATGTGGCGCCGGAGCGGCACAAGCCGGGCAAGGTCATCCACACGCTGGGCTGGCCGCTCGGCAACGCCACCGGCGGCTCCTTCCTGTATCACCTGGAAAACAACCAGGTCGCCCTTGGTCTGATCATCGACCTGGCGTACAGCAATCCGCACCTGAGTCCCTTCGATGAGTTTCAGCGCTGGAAGCATCACCCGCTGGTCAGCGAAGCGCTCACGGACGGCCGGCGCGTCGCCTACGGCGCCCGGGCCATCGTCAAGGGTGGAATTCAGGCCTTGCCCCGGTGCACCTTTCCCGGTGGCGTGCTGGTGGGCGACGATGCGGGTTTCCTTAATGTATTGAAGGTGAAAGGAACGCATACGGCCATGAAATCGGGCATGCTGGCGGCGGAAGCCATAGCAGGTGAACTTCTCGAGGACGGCGGCGGCGCCCGGGAAGCGGCCGGCTACACCGACCGGTTCGAGGCGTCATGGCTTTACGACGAGTTGCACAGAAGCCGCAACGCCGGCCCGGGCTGGCACAAGTTCGGCATGCTGCTCGGCTCCGCCCACGCACTGGTAGACAGCTGGTTCAAGGGCCTGCCCTATACGCTGAAGGACCCGGTGCCGGACCACGCCACGTTGAAACCCGCGGCTGCGGCGCGGAAAATCGACTATCCGAAGCCGGATGGCGTGCTCTCCTTCGACAAGCTCTCATCGGTATTCCTCTCGAACACCAATCACGAAGAGGACCAGCCCTGCCACCTGCAACTCACCGACCCGGACGTTCCCATCCTGCGCAACCTGCCGGAGTTTGACGAACCTGCCCAGCGATACTGCCCCGCGGGCGTCTACGAGGTACTCGAGGAGAACGGCGCGTCGCGATTCCAGATCAACGCCCAGAATTGCGTCCACTGCAAGACCTGCGATATCAAGGACCCGGCCCAGAACATCACCTGGGTGGTGCCCGAAGGCGCGGGCGGCCCCAACTACCCGAATATGTAACGGCCGCCCGGCTCAGGTAGCCGAGCCGAGGTCGAAACGCTC
This sequence comes from Gammaproteobacteria bacterium, assembly GCA_026713405.1. The sequence goes on along the minus strand of JAPOON010000727.1, from coordinate 1,730 downwards.
GCCCCGCGACCGCAGCCAAAGGCGTCCGCCGGCCTCCTCCGCCAGTTCCATCAGCGGGTAGTAGACGGATCGTGCGATAAGGGCGTTCATCCCTCCGCGAACATGCACATAGGGTCGCGGTCCGCTTGCGTCCTGTTCGATCCATACCGCATGCCCCGGGCCGGCGAACACGACATCGTCGGTGTTGGTTTGGAAACCGATCTCACGGCTCAGGTTCTCTCCTCTGGAGACGAAGTCAACCGCCAGGAAGGGAGCGTCTTCGACCTCGATAGCCAGCTTTTCCTGCGGAGTGACCAGGTAGTGCACATCGCCGTCACGGCGCAGGACGGTGGAAAAGAGGCGCACCAGAGCGGCGCGGGTGAACGGCTTGCCCTCGTGCATCCAGGTTCCGTCGCGGCAGATGCGAATGTCGATTCGCCCCTCCCGGGGCGGGTTCCACGCCTCGACGGGCGGCAAACGCCGGGCAGCCTGCAGCGACTTCAGCGTTTCAAACAGGTTGTCGGGATCTTCCGGCACTTGATCCAGAACTCTTTACCGCGGAATAGTTTTTGAGCGAGTCGAACTCGCCCCCGTCGGCGGCTGTCGCTTCGGGGCCTGGGGCATTGCCCCCTCGGCGTGTCAGCCGCCGATGAATTTCATCACGGTGACCTCGCCGCGGAAATTCAGTGGTTGCTTGTCGGCCAGGGCAAGCCCCAGCAGGTGTCGAATACGGGGCAGCGCCTGCTGGCGCGGAAGATCCAGAACGTCACGGATATCGTGGGAACTGGTATTGGAGAGGCAACCGTACAGCCGGCCGTTGGATGAGAGGCGCAGCCGCGTGCAGGAACTGCAGAAAGGTTCGCTTTCGTTGGCGATGATGCCGAAGACGCCGCGTCCGGGCACTTCGAAGCGCACGGACGTGGAGTCGTAAGGCGCGTCGGTGCGGGCGAATTCGTAGCGTGTGCCGATGGCGTCCAGGATCTCCTCCATGCCATAGAAATCCCGGACGTACTGGTTGCCGGAGCGCAGGTGACCCATGTTCATGAGTTCGATGAAACGGAGTTCGATGCCGCGCTCGAAGCAGTAGTCGAGCATGGGGAGTACCTGGTCGGCATTCCTTGTGCGCATCGGCACCATGTTGATCTTCACCCGAAGGCCGGCCGCGAGCATCTGCTCGATGCCGAGCAGCACGGTGGCCAGGTCGCCGGTGCGCGCGATGCGCGGGAAAGCCTCCGGGTCGAGCGTATCGAGGCTGACGTTGATGCGGCGTATGCCGGCGTTCAGGATCGTCGCGGCCTTGCGGGGCAACAGCTGCCCGTTGGTCGTCAGGGAAACATCGGCCAGCGGCAGGCGCATGACGGCCGGCAGCAGCACGTCGAACTTGGGCGAAAGCAGCGGTTCGCCCCCGGTGATACGCACTTTCTCGATGCCCGCGGCATCGATCAGCAATTCGGTGGCGTAAAGCAACTCCTCGCTTTCGAGTTCCTGCTGCGCGGCCTGCAGGCGTTTGCCGTCGGGTACGCAGTAGGTGCAGGCATAGTTGCACGCAGCCGTCAGGCTGATGCGCAGATTGCGGAAACGGCGGCCTTGGGCATCAACGATCAATGCGAGTCTCGCTGCGCGATACAACCGGTACAGTATGCCCGTTACCTGGAGAGAGGGCGAGCGCAGGTCACCGGGCCGGGGCGATGTCTCTGGGCCGGATAGGGCCTTCCGGCGGGTGTCGGGGCAGGCCCGCGTGGCCACGCGTT
>JAPOON010000726.1 GCA_026713405.1 Gammaproteobacteria bacterium | reverse complement strand
CGATCGAGAAGCCCTTGCGTGCGCAAGTGCTCCGCAAACTGGCGCGCCGCGCGCATGGGGCCCACCGTATGCGAACTCGAAGGCCCGATGCCGACGGTGAACATGTCAAAGACGCTGATCATCGGATTCGTCAGCCGCTGCCTCAACCCACCCGGCGGTTGGCGTCGTTGATGTCGCGCAGCCTCTCGTTGTCCGGGTCGAACGGGCTTTCCGGAACGACGACCGCCTCGAAATTGCGACCGAGAATGTCGATCTGCATCCTGGTGCCGGGTTCCGCGCACTCGGGCCTGACCATGCCGAGCGCCAGGGACTTGCCGATGCGGAAGCCGTATCCGCCACTGGTGGCGCGGCCGATCACCTCGCCGTTGCGGATCAGGGCATTGTTGCCCAGCGCATCCGCATCCTCGGTACCGAGCACATCTAGGGTGACGAGCAGGTGGTTCAGCCCGCGCTGCTGGCCGGCGAGCAGGGCGGTGCGCCCGAGAAACTCGCCTTTTTCGGGACGGACGAATCGGTCCATTGCAGATTCATAGGCCGAGTATTCGATGGAAAGTTCCGTACCGATCATGCGGTAGGACTTCTCGAGCCGCATGGAGTCCATGGCGCGGATGCCGAACGGCCTGAGATCGAGATCACGGCCGGCTTCGAACAGGGCATCGAACAACGCGTTCTGCGCCTCCATCGGATGGTGCAGCTCCCAGCCCAGTTCGCCAACGTAGTTCACCCGCATGGCCTTGAGCGGCACGCCGGCGATCTCGACCTCACGGGCGGTGAGGAAGCGGAATGCGTCGTTGGAAAAATCCGCATCCGCCAGGCGCTGCAACAACTCGCGGGAACGCGGCCCTGCAACGACGAACACGCCGATAGCGTCCGTCAGGTGCTCGAAACGCACGGAACCGTCTTCGGGCATGCGCTTGTGCAGCCAGTCGTGGTCGAGGCGCTCCCAGGCAGCGGCCGAAACCAGGTAGAAGACATCGTCGGACTCGCGGGTGATGGTGAATTCCGAGTGCACGCCGCCGCGCTCGTTCAGCGAATGGCACAAGCCGATGCGGCCCACGCGCGCGGGCAGGCGATTGGCGATCATCCCATCGAGCCATGCCTCGGCACCGGAACCCGAGAGGCGGCACTTGGCGAACGGGGTCAGATCGAGCAGCCCGACCTTCTCGTGGACATGCAGGGCTTCCCTGCGAACGGCCTCGAACCAACGGGAGCGACGGAACGACCAGTGGTCTTCCTGCGGCATCCCGTCCGTAGCGAAGAAGTTCGCCCGTTCCCAGCCGGATTTCTGGCCGAACACGGCGCCGCGCGCCTTGAGCCGCTCATAGCAGGGCGCCGTCTTCAGCGGGCGGGCGGCGGGGCGCTCCTCGTCGGGATAGTGAATGACGAAGACGTGGGCATAGGCTTCTTCGTTCTTCTCGATCAGGTAGTCCTTGTCGGCGTATGCCCCGAAACGCCGGGGCTCCACGCCCAGCATGTCGATGGTGGGCTCGCCCTCGACGATCCACTCGGCAAGCTGCCAGCCGGCGCCGCCAGCGGCGGTGATGCCGAAACTGTGCCCCTCGTTCAGCCAGAAGTTGCGGATTCCCCAGGCGGGGCCGACGATGGGGTTGCCGTCCGGGGTGTAGGCGATGGCGCCGTTGTAGACCTGCTTCACCCCGCACTCGCCGAACGCGGGCACCCGGTTGATGGCCGCCTCGATATGCGGCTCGAGGCGGTCGATGTCTTCCTGGAACAGTTCGTACTCCGCATCGAGGCGCGGATCGTCCACATAACAGCAGGGCGCGCCTTTCTCGTAGGGGCCCAGGATGAATCCCCGGTTCTCCTCGCGCAGGTACCAGGACCCGTCGGACTCCCGCAGCACCGCCATTTCCGGCATCCCCTGCTGCGCCCGCGCGGCGAGTTCCGGGTGGGCGTCCGTGACGATGTACTGATGCTCCACCGGCATGACCGGCACATCGAGCCCCACCATGGCGCCGGTGCGGCGCGCATGGCTGCCGGTGGCGGACACCAGGTGTTCGCAGACGATGTCGCCGCGATTCGTTTTCACCAGCCACTCGCCAGAAGGCGTGCGCTCGATAGCCGTCACCAGGGTATTCCGGTAGATGGTCGCGCCCCGGGCGCGGGCGCCGGCCGCCAGCGCCTGGGTCAGGTCCGCCGGCTGGATGTAGCCGTCATCGGGATGAAAGAGGGCGCCCACGAGACCCTCCGTATTGCACAGCGGCCAGATCCGCCCGATTTCGGCGGGTGTGAGGAATTCGACGTTGACGCCGATGGTGCGGGCGGTGGCGGCATACTGGGTGTACTCGTCCATCCGGTCGCGGTTCATGGCCAGGCGCAGGTTGCCGACCTGCCTGAACCCCACGGCCTGGCCCGTCTCCGCCTCGAGGCCCCGGTACAGTTCAACGGAGTACTTGTGAATCTGGCCGACGCTGTAGCTCATGTTGAACAGCGGCAGCAGCCCGGCGGCGTGCCAGGTGGAGCCCGAGGTCAGTTCCGCCTTCTCCAACAGCACCGCATCCTCGCCCCAACCCTTGCGGGCCAGGTGATAGAGCGTGCTGACGCCGACGACGCCGCCTCCGATCACCACTGCACGGACATGTGTCTTCATGTTGCGTGCCCGCACCCACCGGGGTACCTAGTGCGCGCGCCAGTCTGCGCTACTCCCGGCGTACTTCGCCTGGACCCATCACCCGCGGACAAGATTGTGAGATGAGTCAACTTCCCTCCCAGCCGCTGTATCTCG
>JAPOON010000725.1 GCA_026713405.1 Gammaproteobacteria bacterium | reverse complement strand
TTTCCGTCACCTTGTTTGAGAAAATCCCGTTAAACAAAGGGTTTTTGGAATCGAAGCACACTACCGAGGAACATATGAATCCTAACCAATTGAATTTATTCGAGTATTAACCGGACAGTAGTGCGGCGAACTATTGATTGAAGCCACGAGACGAACCTCGAACGCAAGCTCCGTGACGCTTCGGCCTCGTTGACTCTACGCACGGCTTCACGGCCCGCGCGCACTGAAAGACGCTGCCGGTCGGAATCGACAACCGCCGTAGCCAGCCTGCCGTTGAAGCTGCCTTGATTTGCCCCGGGCTCGGGGCGCATGGACCCGCTGCGATCGTCCACGCCAGACCCTTCCGACGACGAAACCGTTCCTGCCATTGCTACCCATCCCTGTTCCGACCGATTCGCCGAGACTCGCGGTATCCGGCTGGCGGTGCGTAACGCAGGTTCGCCCATGCACTGCTGCGCAACCCGTCCTTTTCCCTCACGGACAGTTGCGCTTTGGCGGGCTGGCGTTGCGAAATCTCGGTCGGTCTGACGTCAATCACGCCCTGCGTCGGTTTTTCGACAACGGCAATGGCGATTGGTTCATACCGGCCGCGAACTCGCCCTTTCGAACTTCGGTCCAATCCATGTCAACTTCACGGCTACCGGGGCGGCCTTGTCGGAAGACGAAATCGACGCCTTTTTGTCGCCCAGGCGGAACGCGGCGGCGCTCGAGAAGACCATTGCCGCACCCGTGGAGCCGCAACTGCATCTCGGCGATTTGCGCCTGCTCCTTTTCCTTGGCCTGTTTTTCCTGTTGACCGTTGCGGATGCGCTGATTTTTCGGCGTGTGCCGAGGGCGGCCCCTGGTCGGAAAGAGGCGTCGTAGTCGGGGCAAGGGCGCTACCGGTAGAGGGTGGGTAACGGTTGCCGGTCGATCTTTCCGGGAACTTGCCATCAGCAGGCCCAGAATGGCTCAACCGTTTCCGACATGAAAATCCCGGCTCGCGACAGGTTAAACCGGTTCCCTTGAGGCGGGCCGTTCGGCTTCACGCCGCCATGATATATTCGCCCGCCCTGCTCAGATGATGCCGAACGGGGCGATGCCCCAGCCCGACAGGAAAGCAGTGACCGGGTGCGAACTTGACTCATTTGACAACCTTGTCCGCGAATAAGGGGTCTGGCAGTGCACGAAGCCACCGACGTCCGTGACATCGCCGAACGCTATGCCGGCCGCATCGGCGGGCCGATCACCGCACTGCGCAAGGTCGTCGAAGCCTGCGGGCGCATTCAGCGCGCCGACATGGAAGTCGTGGCCGATGTATTCAACCTGAGCGTCGCGGAAGTCCGCGGCATCGTCAGTTTCTACAGCGACCTGCGCACGCAACCCGCGGGCCGGAAACACATCCGCATCTGCCAGGCCGAGGCCTGCCAGGCGGTGGGGGCGCGGGCGCTCACGGCGGCGGTGACGGCCAGCCTCGGCATCGACCTTGGCAAAACCGCGGCGGACGGCAGCGTGAGCCTCGAAGCCGTCTATTGCCTCGGGCTCTGCGCGAACGGGCCCAACGCCACAGTGAACGGCAGCCCGGTCGTACGCGCCACGCCGGAAGGGTTGACCGGATGAGCATCGCCAAGGTGCCGTACGAGACCCTGGCCAATGCACTGGGCGCAAACGCCGTTGCGGATGCACTGGAGCGGCAGGGCCAACCGGTCATGCGAACGGGCTCGCACGGGTTGAGCTGGCTGGAACCCTTGGTGGACCTGGACGGCATGGCTTACGGCCCGGTTACCGACCTGGACAATCTGGAGGCGGTCAGGCTCGGGCCAGTCGAGGAATTGCCCGAACTTGTCGGCCAGACACGGCTGGTGTTCGACCGCTGCGGGCATGTGGACCCTTTCGACTACGACCCGGCCTGGATTCGCGGGCAGCTCGAGCGTGAGCCGGCGGACATTCTGGAGGAGATCCGGCTGAGCGGGTTGCGCGGCCGGGGCGGCGCAGGCTTTCCCGCCCACATCAAATGGCGCACCGTGCACGATACGCCAGCGGACGAAAAGTACATCGTGGTGAATGCCGACGAAGGCGATTCGGGCACCTTCGCCGACCGGCTGGTGATGGAGGGCGACCCGTTCCGGCTTATCGAGGGAATGCTCATCTCCGGGCACGCGACCGGATCTGGCAAGGGAATCATCTACCTGCGCTCGGAATATCCGCTGGCGGCGGAGATCCTCCAGAAGGCGATCGACAGCGCCCGCGGCCTGGGCCTGCTCGAATCCTTCGATATCGAGCTTTTCGTCGGCGCCGGCGCCTACATCTGCGGCGAGGAAACGTCGCTGCTCGAGAGCCTGGAAGGCAAGCGGGGCGAGGTGCGCTCGAAACCGCCGGTTCCCGCCATCGCCGGGCTGTTCGGCCGCCCGACCCTGGTGCACAACGTGATCACACTGGCCGCGGTGCCCGCCATTCTGGAGCACGGCGGCGCGGCTTATGGAGAAATTGGCGTCGGTCCCTCCACGGGAACGATGACGTTCCAGCTTGCCGGCAACATACGTCGCGGCGGTCTGATCGAACTGCCCTTCGGCATTCCCCTTCGCGAACTGATCGAAGACTGGGGCGGCGGCACCCTGAGCGGGCGCCCGGTCGGCGCCGTGCAGGTGGGCGGGCCCCTGGGCGCCTACCTGAAGGATGCGCAACTCGACACGCCGCTCACCTACGAAGCGCTTGCCGAACTGGGCGCGGGCGTGGGCCACGGCGGCGTGGTGGTCTTCGACGACACCGTCGACCTGGTGCAGCAGGCGCACTTCGCTTTCGCCTTCTGCGCCCACGAATCCTGTGGCAAGTGCACACCCTGCCGAATCGGCGCCGTGCGCGGCAAGGAAACCGTGGAGACGTTGATGGGCAAGGGTTTCCGTGGAGTTGTGGAGCCGGATCAGGCGGGCGGCGGCCACGGACAAGGCAGCCGCGAATTGGCTATCATTAGTGACCTGTGCGACGTCATGGAGGAGGCGAGCCTCTGCCAGATGGGCGGCATGACACCCATACCGGTACGTAGCGCACTGGGGTTGAAATGAGTCTTTTCGAAACCGATCTCGGCACGCCACCCCCCGCAGCAGCGGGGGCGTCCGCAGCAGCGGGGGTCTCCGCGGCAGTGGAGACGGTGACACTGACCATCGATGGCATGGATGTCACGGTGCCGGCGGGTACTTCGATCATGCGGGCGGCCGCCACCGCCGGAATCCCCGTGCCGAAGCTTTGCGCCACCGACAGCCTGAATGCGTTCGGTTCCTGCCGGTTGTGCCTGGTCGAGATCGAAGGCCGGCGCGGCATGCCCGCCGCCTGCACGGAGCCCGTGCGGGACGGCATGGCGGTACGCACCCAGACAGATGCCGTGGCAAAAATCCGGCGCGGGGTCATGGAGTTGTACATCTCCGATCATCCGCTGGACTGCCTCACCTGTCCGGCCAACGGCGACTGCGAACTCGAGGACATGGCCGGCGCCGTGGGCCTGCGGGAAGTGCGCTACGGCAATGGAACCGAGCATGCCAACCACCTCGATGCGCCGAAGGATGAATCCAACCCCTATTTCACTTTCGACCCGTCGAAATGCATCGTCTGCTCCCGCTGCGTGCGCGCCTGCGACGAGGTGCAGGGTACGTTTGCGCTGACCATCGACGGGCGCGCTTTCGACTCGGTGGTGAAGACCGGCGCGGACGACTTCTTCTCGTCGGAATGCGTCTCGTGCGGCGCCTGCGTACAGGCCTGCCCCACGGCCACCCTGATGGACAAATCAGTTATCGAGCACGGCGTACCGGACCGGGTCGTGAAGACCACCTGCGCCTATTGCGGCGTGGGCTGCTCCTTCAAGGCCGAGGTGAAGGGCGACCAGGTGGTGCGCATGACGCCGGACAAGGACGGCAAGGCCAACCACGGGCACTCCTGCGTGAAGGGCCGCTATGCCTGGGGTTATGCCAATCACACCGACCGCATTCTCGAGCCCATGGTGCGGGAGAAGATCACCGATCCCTGGACGGTGGTGTCCTGGGAGGAGGCGATCGAACAGGCGGCGGTGCGGCTCAAGGCGGGTCAGGCGAAATACGGCAACAGGTCCATCGGCGGCATCACCTCCTCGCGCTGCACCAACGAAGAGGTCTGGCTGGTGCAGAAGATGGTGCGGGCGGCCTTCGGCAACAACAATGTGGACACCTGCGCCCGGGTCTGCCACTCGCCTACCGGCTACGGCCTGAAAACGGCGTACGGCACCTCGGCGGGCACGCAGAATTTCGACTCGGTGGCGCAAGCCGACGTTATCGTCGTCATCGGCGCGAATCCGACGGACGGCCACCCCGTTTTCGCTTCGATGATGAAACAGCGCTTGCGGCAGGGCGCGAAGCTGATCGTGGCCGCCCCGCGGCGCATCGACCTGGTGCGCTCGCCGCACATCGAAGCCGAGCATCACCTGGCCCTGCTGCCGGGTACCAACGTGCCGCTGATGAATGCATTCGCTCACGTTGTGGTAACCGAAGGCCTCATCGACCGGGAATTCGTTGACAGCCGTTGCGACCGGGAATCCTTCAAGGAGTGGCTGGAGTTTGCCGCACTCGAGGAAAACTCGCCCGAGCGGGTAGCGCCCATCGCGGGCGTCGACGCCGGGGATATCCGCGCTGCCGCGCGCCTGTACGCCGCCGCGGAAAACGGAGCCATCTACTACGGCCTGGGCGTCACGGAGCACAGCCAGGGCTCCACCATGGTTCTGGCCATGGCGAACCTGGCCATGGCCACGGGCAACATCGGCCGGCCGGGCGTTGGCGTCAACCCATTGCGCGGTCAGAACAACGTGCAGGGTTCCTGCGACATGGGCTCCTTTCCCCACGAATGGCCGGGCTACCGCCACATCACCAACGACGCAGTGCGCGCCAGGTTTGAACAGGCCTGGGAAACCGACCTGTCCGGTGCACCGGGTTTCCGCATTCCCAACATGCTCGACGAAGCCTGCGCCGGCGTGTTCAAGGGCATCTATATCCAGGGCGAAGACATCGCCCAGTCCGACCCCAATACCCAGCATGTCGAGGCAGCCCTCGGCGCCATGGAATGCGTCATCGTCCAGGACCTGTTCCTGAACGAGACCGCCAAGTTCGCCCACGTCTTCTTCCCCGGCACCTCGTTCCTGGAGAAGGACGGCACCTTCACCAATGCGGAGCGGCGCATCAACCGGGTGCGGCCCGTGATGCAGCCGCAGACCGGCATCACGGAATGGGAGGTTACCCAGGCGCTGACCAACGCGTTGGGTTACCCGATGCAATACGGCTCGGCACGGGAAATCATGGACGAGATCGCCACGCTCACGCCCACGTTCGCAGGCGTTTCCTTTGACATGCTCGACCGCGCCGGCAGCGTGCAGTGGCCATGCAACGATGCTGCGCCGGAAGGCACGCCGATCATGCACCGGGAAGAGTTCGTGCGTGGCAAGGGCCTGTTCGTGCTCACCGACTATCAGCCCACCGACGAGAAGGCGAACCGCAAGTTCCCGCTGCTGCTCACCACCGGGCGGATTCTCACCCAGTACAACGTGGGCGCGCAGACCCGGCGCACCGAAAACATCGAGTGGCTGAACGAGGACCGGCTGGAGATCCATCCGGCGGATGCGGAACTGCGCGGCATCCGCACCGACGACTGGGTATCGGTAACAAGCCGGATGGGCGAGATCACGCTGCGCGCCGATGTGACCGAGCGCGTCGCGGCGGGCGTGGTCTACACGACGTTCCACCACCCCTCCACGGGCACAAATGTGGTGACCACCGAGTTGAGCGACTGGGCCACCAACTGCCCGGAGTACAAGGTCACGGCCGTAGAGGTCCGGCCCGCCAACCATCGTTCCCCCTGGCAGGAAGAGCACCTGAGCCGGGCAAGCGAGCAGGTCGGGCTGCTGCCGGCCTGACGACCGCGTTGCCATGACAGTCGGGATCCCCGCGCACCGACCCCTGACGTGGCGCGCCAAAGCGCCGTATACGAACTCGCTGCCCGGCGCTGGCGATTGATGAGTAGGTCCTGCTAGAGAGTGGAATGGAGAATTGTTCCGTGCGAGAACTTGATGGCCTCGGTCCGGATGCGCCGATGATTGCAGCCGCTTGCCCGGATTGACGTCTTGTCTGAGTCACCACCGACAGTTTCCTCCGAGCAATTGCCTGCCGCCAGCCTCCGGGTCGGCATCGAGAGGGTTTCTCCGGATGTGGAGCGGCGCCCGGGCAGCGATGTCATCACCGTCGAGGAACCGCTCGAGATCCGGTTGTCGTACACAGCGCGCGGCGAACGCGTGGAGCAGAGCATCTCGGTCACCATGCGCACGCCCGGCAACGATGCGGAACTTGCGGTGGGTTTTCTTGCCGGGGAAGCGATCATCCGGCGCGCGTCCGATGTGCGCCTCGTGGAGCACTGCGGGCCACCGAGCCCGGACAAGGGCGTTCAGAACGTTGTGCGCGTGGAACTGGCCGACGATATCGGTGTCGATGCGGGCGGATTGCTGCGGCACTTCTACACCACGTCGAGTTGCGGCGTGTGCGGCAAGGCCTCCCTCGATGCAGTACGGGTCCAACTGCAACCGCGTCCCCCGTCGGCGTTCAGTATTTCCACCGCGGCACTCATGGGCTTGCCGGAGGCGCTAAAGGCCAGACAGACCGAGTTCACCAGTACAGGCGGGCTGCATGCCACGGCAAGCTTCGATTCCTCCGGCGACATATTGCGGGTGCGGGAAGACGTAGGCCGGCACAACGCCTTCGACAAGCTCGCCGGCTCCTACCTGGCAGACGGCGACCTCGGCAGGCATGGCATCCTGCTCAGCGGCCGCGCCAGTTTCGAGTTGCTGCAGAAGGCGGCCGTGGCTGGCTCGCCGCTGGTCGCGTCAATCGGCCCGCCATCGAGCCTGGCGGTGGAACTGGCGCAGGATCAGGGCATCACGCTGGCGGGTTTCCTCAAGCCCGACCGGTTCAACGTTTACGCGGGGCTCAAGCGGATCACGGCGTGATCAACCCGTGGCCACCGGCGGTGCTTTCCCCCGGGCCAGAGCCAGTTTCTTCCTGAGTTCCAGGTGCCGGGACTCCGTGAGCGGGTAGTTCCAGGCAATCAATGCCGTTAACAGAAACCCGGTCGCCGGGCCGAACACGAACAGGAGTTTCAAGCCCAGCGTCGAGCCCTCGTCCACACCTGCCTCGGGCGATGGGACGTAGCCGGTCAGGGACAGCATCCAGAGGGCGATGGCCGGCCCCACGGTGAGCGCGACCTTGATGGCGAGCGACCAGACGGCGAAGTACCAGGCAGTTCGGTCCTCGCCGCTTTCCAGCCGATCGATGTCGATCACATCCGCCTTCATGGAATTTGGAATGACCCAGAACGACCCCGCCAGGAAGCCCGTGACCGCCGTGATCGGAAGCATCCAGTAAAAATCGCCGGCACCGAGCAGCAGATAGCCCAACATGCAGAAGGAGAAGAGGAAAAGCGCGTGACACCAGGCGCGGTGCTTACCCACCCTGCTCGAGTACTTTACGAAGAACGGAATGCCGCTCAGGTTGAACGCGTAGAACACCAGGAGCTGCACGATGGCTTTTTCATCCTCCTGCAGCACGCTGCGAACGTAGAAAACGATCAGGGCGGTCGAGATCGACGTGCCCAGTTGATTGACGAAAAAGGCGGCTATCAGCCTCTTGAACGGGCCGTTTCGCCACATGAGGCGCAATCCGGGGAGCAGGGGCATGCGGGCGGGTATGAAGTCCCTGCCTTCGGGCACCATGGATACGGTGAGTCCTACCGTTACGGGCAGCAGAATCAGGGTCATGGTGCCGACCAGGAAGAGCGTTTCCTGCGTCCCTCCGAAGGCGAAGAAGTAGAGCGCCACCACGGGCACGAGTTTGCTCACCACGTTGGCGCCGAGCCCGATGCTGGATCGCCAGCCGGTGATGCGCGACCGCTCGTTGTATTCCGGCGACAGTTCCGCCGCCCACGCATAGTAGGGAATGAACAGCATGGTCCAGCCCAGCCACAGGGTCACCAGCCACGTGAGGAGGTAGACGGCCGAGACGTCTTCGGGGTTCGGCATGAACAGCTTGTAGATCGAAAGCATGAGAATCGGCACGGACGCCAGCATCCATACCCGGCGTCTGCCCCAGCGGGTATTCGTCCGGTCGGACAGCCAACCGATCAGCGGGTCGGTGATGGCATCGAACGAGCGCGACAGAAGCAGCACCAGCCCGACGGCCGCCAGGCTGACCCCAAGGTCCTGACCATAGTAATTCGGCACGAACGCCGCCACGGGAATGGCCGCCATCTGGATGGGCATGTCGGCCAGGCCGTAGTAGAACAGCGTTTTCCGGGACAATCGCTCCGGCTCTTTCTCAGACACCCCTTCTCTCACCACGGCACATTGCCCGACGATACTGTATGACCTCGGCCGGGGTGTCCACGTGGCAAACGATCGAACATGCAAACACGGGTTTCCGTGACACTGAATCTCAGGTCGACTGGACCGACTGGAACCCCGGGGAGAATTTCCAGAGTGCGATTCCCTTCCACATCAGTTCTGTTGTAAAACTTTTTTCCGTTCAAATTTTTGTACGACGAAATTGATGTATGTCAACTTTGTTGTAGACGATTCGGGAAGTGGCCTCTGTAGGTACGTAGCGTCGGCTGAAACGAGGTTTCCACCCCGGTGCTACATGAGCGACATGGGATTCCGTGGTGCAGCAGAAGCTCACCCTATGCAGGTGCGCATGCCGAAGATTCCGGCGTCAGGCTGCTTCGCGGGCTTCGGCGGGAGATGGCCGCTTGCGGTTTTGCACCATCTCTTCGTTCAACCGGCGGATGCAGTTGCTGCCGGTGCGTACGAACAGGAAGGGAAGCAGGGCATGTACGAGGCAGGCAACACCTCCGGCCAGCATGGTGGCCGCGAAGCCCGATGCCTTTATCAGGTGCTGCGGATAGGTCTCTCCGACTTCCTGCAGATGATCGGTCAATTGATTCATCCGATTTCTCTTGTTCCGATCATTTGAGTGATATTATCCCAAGTCGACGAGAATTTTGTTCCAAATGGAACGATGAATATCTATTTGGATAGAATATTTTTTCACTAATGCTGGTCTCGGCCTGACTGCGGATTGGCCGTTTCCGGACACCTGGGCAGGAGGCGTTCAATGACCCTGGACCGCATCGACCTAAAGATTCTCGACCTGCTTCAGCACGATGCCACGCTGTCGACCGCGGAAGTTGCCGAGGCGGTCGGCCTGAGCACGACGCCCTGCTGGCGGCGCATTCAGAACCTGGAGAAGGCGGGCGTCTTCACGAAGCGCGTGGCGCTGCTCGACCGGGACCATCTGAACGTGGGGGTCGATGCCTTTGTGGCGATCCGCACCGACCAGCACAACAGGCGCTGGCTCGATGACTTCGCGAAGACGGTTGCGGCATTCCCCGAGGTCATCGAGCTGTATCGAATGAGCGGCGAGGTGGACTACCTGATGCGCGTCGTCGTCCCCGACATTGCCGCTTATGACGACTTCTACCAGCGGCTGATCCAGGCCATCGACCTCACTGACGTGAGTTCCAGCTTCGCGATGGAGCGCATCAAGTACACCACCGTGCTGCCGCTCGTGCATGCGAGACGCGCTCTGGAGAGTTGAGATAGACTTCTCCCGCCACACCACAGCGGAAACACCCGATGGCTGAATACATTCCGACCCCGGTCAAGTGGGTACGCGAGCAGGTCGAACTCTACGAAAGCAGCGGCGGTACCGAGGGTACCGAATTGATGGATACCGGCCTGCCCTGCATCCTGTTCACGCACACGGGCAACAGGACGGGAGCCATCCGCAAGACGCCCCTGATGCGCGTCAAAGACGGCGAAAACTACGTGCTGGTGGCTTCAAAGGGCGGCGCGCCCGACAACCCGGTCTGGGTCTACAACCTGCGCGCCGATCCCCGGATCGAGCTTCGCGATGCGACCGAGGTGCGGCCGATGCGCGTGCGCGAAGTCGCGGATTCGGACGAGCGGGCACGGGTCTGGGCGCTTTCGGTAGCGGCGTTCCCGCCCTACGAGGAATACAGGAACAAGACCTCGCGAACGATCCCCATATTCATTGCGGAACCGGCTTGATGGTTGCTTGCCGTCCGCACGGCGCACGGGTATGGCCGTTGACATCCCGGGTCATGGCCTTCGCGGTGGGCACAGCACTTGGGGATCGGGTCGCGCCGTGACCCAACCGCCGGCCTTCCTGCTTGAAGACGGTCGAGGGGAGCAGTACGCGTTCCCCGGCTCGAGACCGGCGTTAGTCTGCTTCGTCAAGGAAGACTGCCCGACCTGCAACGATGTCATGCCGCTCATCGAAGCGGCCTGGGGCGGATTGGGCGAGAACGTCGACTTTTTCGTCTGCGGCCAGACCGAGGCCGGCAACCGCGTCCTGACGGAGAACCACGGCCTGACCGTGCCCCTGCTGGACGATTCCTCGCTCAAGGTATCGTTCGCCTGGGATATCGAAATCGTGCCCACGCTCGTCGTGGTCGACACGGACGGCAGCGCGCGGCACCGCTGCATGGGGTTCGAGCGGGAGGAATGGCGGCAGGCGCTGGCCGACCTGGCGGAAACGTCCGGCGCGCCGCAACCACAGATCGACTGGCCGGCTTTTCCCGCGCTGCGTCCCGGTTGCGGTTCGCGGTCGGCAGACCCCACCATTGCCGCGCGCCTGCAGGCCGAGGCCGAAAACAGCCCCCTGCGCGCCCGCCGCATCGACATCG
>JAPOON010000724.1 GCA_026713405.1 Gammaproteobacteria bacterium | reverse complement strand
CAGGCGACGGGCCGCCTCCCAGCCCATGCCGCGCGTACCGCCGACGATAATGTAAGCGTTATCCCTGACTCCCAGTTCCATCGCAGTTCCCCGCATCAGATTGATTTTTCAAAAGTACCACGACCGTTGCCGCGAACGGCTTCAGGCACGGCGAATGACGGGGCCGGCGATACCGCCAACCCTCTCTGGCGCAACGCCGACTGATCGTGGGCGGGCGCCGCTCTGAAACCTGGAGATTCATGGTTTTGTCGATTCCATTTCGCGCTCGATCAACGCACGAACCTCGTTCGACAACACCTTGAACATCGCATTGCGCGGCAGGGCATCTACGAATACGACCGCCACGGGCACGCAATACCCGGGTTTGCGCTTCGCGATCCAGGCCTTGAGTTCCGCCGCCGACACCGAGCCGTCCGTGCATCGCACCACCGCCGCAGCGGGCACCTGTCCGAGCCGGACGTCGTCCAGCCCCACCACCGCCGCATCGGCTACCGCCGGGTGTACGCGCAGCACTTCGGCCACCTCGTTGGCGGCGACCTTGAAGCCACCGCGCACCAGCACATCGTCGGCCCGGCCCTCGATCCACACGAAACCGTCCTCGTCCATGCGTGCGAGGTCGTTGGTGCGTATCCAGCCGGCCGGCACATCGGTCGGACGCCGTGGCGGGTCGGCTTCGAGCAGACCGACTTCGCCCGACGGCAACTCCCTGCCCGTGTCCGCATCCACGATGCGCACCTTGTTGTCCGGCAGCGCACGCCCGACACTGCCGCGCTTCTCCTTCACAAGCGCCAGGTCGGTGCCTGCGAACCCCGTCACGGCGCCCAGAAACTCCGTTGCACCGTAGGCAGTAATCACCGGTATGCCGTAGGTAGCCTCGAATTCCTCCGCCGTTGCGGGGTCCAGGCGGGCGGACGCCGCGCGGAATACCGATGCGCCGGCCAGGTATTCCCGGGGCACCCGGTTGTCGAGCAGCATGTGAATCACCGCCGGCGGCGCGGCCAACTGTCGCGGTTTGTACGCTCTAACCATCTCTGCCCAGCGCCAGATGTCGAAGCGCTCCAGGAGCGCCGTGGGGCGGCCCTTCCAGACCGCCGCCGCCGCGCCCATGACGCCGCCCATGCTCACCAGCGGCACCGCCGAGATGGCTACGCCGCGCTGGTCCGGCGGGCGCGGATTCGCCGGCCGGTCGCCCGCGAAATGCCGGAAAGGCACCGGCACGCGCTTGGGCGGCCCCGTTGTGCCGCTGGTCAGCATGGTCACCGCGGTGTCGTCGAGCGGCTCGTAGTGGCGGCCCGGGCCCAGGCCCTCGAGCCCCGGAACCACGCGAACCGGCTGGTGCCGGTCTCCGGTCAGTTCGATGCCCAGGGTGCCCGTGGCCTGCAGTGCTTCCCGAAAACCGGTGCGCCGCCAGTCTTGTGCATCCGCCACCAGCACCGCCGGGCGCAGGGCTCCGAGATCTTCACGGATCGCCGCATCCGGCTGAATGGGCGTGGCCAGAACGGCGCAACGGCGCATGCCGAGCACGGAAACATAGGCGCCGAAGCAGTGCGGGCGCTGCCTGAGCACCAGGCCTACGCCTTCCCGGTCGGCAACCCCTGCGGCGGTGAGCGCATCGCGCAGCCCGTCGCGTATGCGGGCGAGATCCCCCCAGGTCCAGGTTCCGCCGTCGTAGAACACCGCCGGCGCATCGGGCTCGTTCCGAAAAAGCTCATCGATGCGCTCGTTGATCTCCATCGGCCGGCGTCGGCAGCTATGCGGCCCCGTTTTCTTCGATCAGCCGATGCACGACTTCGATGGTCTCGAGCTTGGCATCGGCGCCCCGCCCCATGACCTGAAGCTGCAGGATATCAATGCCGCACTGCTCGTATTCCCGCAGGCGCTCCCGCACCATGTCCCGAGTGCCGATCACGCTGGCCTGCAGCGCCATGTCGTCGGGAACCCGGGCCACCGCCTGGTCGCGCTTCCCCGCCACCCAGAGCCGCTGCACGTCAGCGGCCACATCCTCGTAGCCGATGCGCCGGAACGCCTGGTTGTAGAAATTGGTCTTCGGCGAGCCCATGCCGCCCAGTTGAAACGCCAGTGCCGGCTTGCGTTTGGCGATCATCTCCTCGACGTTGTCTCCCACGCCGACAACCGCACCCACGGCAAGCTCGATGTCATCGAAGTTTCGTCCCGCTCGCACGGCCCCGCGACGCATGGGCTCCAGGTACGATGCAGCCGTCGCGGGCGTGAACGAGGTGCCGATCCAGCCGTCCGCCATTTCCCCCGTGTATTCCAGCGCCCTCGGCCCCAAGGTCGCCAGAAAAATCGGAATGTTGGCATTCGGCCGGTGCGCCAGGCGCAGGGCCTTGCCTTCGCCGCCGGGTAGCGGCAACACATGGTGTTTGCCCTCGTAGCGCAGCTTCTCGCCCGCGAAGGCGAGCTTCAGGATGTCCACCAGTTCCTTCATGCGCGCCAGCGGATGCGCAAAAGGCACGCCGTGCAGGCCCTCGACAACCTGGGGCCCGCTCACCCCCAACCCAAGCATGAACCGGTTTTCGCTCATCGCCGCCAGAGACAGGGCTGCCATGGCGATGTTTCCCGGTGCCCGCGCGCTGACCTGGGCGATGCCCGAGGCCAGCCGCATCGTCGTGGTCCTGGCTGCCAGATAGGCCAGCGGCGTGAACGCGTCGGTACCCCAGGCCTCAGCCGACCAGGCCACGTCGACACCGAGTTTTTCACACTCGATCGCATAGTCGACCGAGCGCGCGAAGCCGCCTTTCCTGTCCGCATCCACGCCGCCTATGGCAATAGCCGTTTTCATGTCACCCCCGGTTGACTTCGTTCAGGCTGCGTCAGGCGACTCGCTCATCGGAAGTCATTGTGTAAACTCGGCTGCGCCGGACCTGTTTAGATAATTTATACTTTTCGCTGGAGCATGGAAATACCGGGAACAAATCGGACAGGACACCAGACGGACTCCGACCCGCGCCGTCACTTCGTGCTGACCACCCTGTGTGTGGTCGCCATCGTCAACATGGTGGACCGGCAGATCATCACCATCGTCCTGGACCCCATCAAGGCCGAGTTCGGCGCATCCGATACCGCCATGGGGTTGCTCACCGGTATGATCTTCGCCGCCTTTTACGCGACCGCCGCGTTTCCGCTCGCGCGCTGGGCGGACGGCGGCTCACGCAAGGTGGTGCTGGCGGCCTGTCTCGGTTTCTGGAGCCTGATGACAACCCTTGGTGGCATCGCGCAGTCGTTCATTCAACTCGCCATCACGCGCGTTGGCGTCGTCATCGGAGAAGCCGGCGCCAGCCCCACCAGTCAGTCGATGCTCTCGGACCTGTTTCCGTTGAGTTCCCGTGCAACGGTATTGGCCACGCTGTCGGCATTCAGCTCTTTCGGCATCGGGCTCGGCGTCCTGCTGGGTGGCTGGCTTTCCGACACGTTCACCTGGCGCACGGCGTTTTTCATTGTCGGAGTACCGGGATTGCTGCTCGCTGCGTTTGTTTACCGGTTTCTGCCCGAGCCCCGGCGCGGCGCCGCCGATGGCCTGGTGGACGATCGGCAAACCCCCGGCATCGGGCAGGTATTCACGCATCTGAGAAAAATACCGACCTACCGCCACGTCGTCACGATCGCGGCCTTCGTTGCCCTGTGCGGCTACGGCCAGCTCATGTGGGGGCCCACGTTTTTTCGTCGCGTACACGACATGACCGGCCTTGAGGCCGGAGCCGGATTCGGTATTGCCACCATGGGAGCGCTCATGCTCGGCAACTTCACCGCCGGGCTCCTCTCCGACTGGGCGGGAAAGAAGGACATTCGCTGGTACATGCGTATCGCGGCCATCGGACCTGCTCTCGGGTTCCCCTGCGGCCTGCTGTTCGTCTTCGCGCCCGGCGCCACGGTCGCGCTCGTTTTCTCGTTCCTGTTTCAGTTCTTCATCGTTTTTCACGTCCCGCCCTGCTACGCCATCGCGCAGACCCTGTCGCCGTTGCGCATGCGGGCGATGGCCATGGTGATCATCGGCCTGTTCCAGAGCCTGATCGGCATTGGCCTGGCGCCCATCCTGATCGGTGCCGTCAATGATTTTCTTCAACCGCAGTTCGGCCTGGAGGCGGTTCGGTATTCCCTGGGGCTGGTGATGGTTGGCGCCGTCATCGCCGCCTGCTTCGCGTTGCGCGCTTCGTTCACCATCAGCTCAGACCATGCGCAGCGACAGCGTTCGGCAGCGCAGGAGCCTGGTGTAGTGTTCGAAGGCCAGCGCCGTGAGTTCAAATGAAAACAGAGTGAGCACAATGATTGACGCAAACGCTGAAACGCTTCGAGTCCCCGATCACGTGCCCCCGGAACTGGTGCGTTCCAGCCGGGGCTTCGATGATGTCGCCAGCGACTGGCGCAACCCGTTTGCCGACACGGAGAACGTTTTCAAGGCGGACTACCCGCCGATATTCTTCGTTCCCGGCTACCCCATACCCATTGTCGGGTCCACGGCTCTCGGAACCTGGATGATCACCCGGCACGAAGACATTCGCGAGGTCTATCAGACGCCGGCCATTTTCTCCAGCCACGGCATCGCCGGCTATCAGCACCTGGCCGGCGAGGACTGGGAGATGTTGCCGCTGTCGGTCGATGCGCCGCTGCACAGGCACTATCGATTGCCGCTGGCTGCGTCGGTATCGCCAAAGGCCGTAAACGCGATGGATGGCTTGATCCGTTCGCGGGCGAATTCGCTCATCGACAACTTCATCGACCGGGGCAAGTGCGAATTCATTGCCGAGTTCGGGCGCCCCTTTCCAATCTCCATCTTCATGCGGCTGATGGGCTTCCCCGTGGAAGAGATGTACGAGAGGTTCCTGGTTTGGGAAAAGCACATTCTGAGCGGTGACGACCTGACGCTGGAGGAGCGCGGCGAGGGAATCAAGGAGTGCATTGCCTGGCTCCGGGGGTTCATTGCAGAACGGGAACGGAGGCCCCGGGACGATCTCACCAGCAAGATTGTCCAGGCGCAGATCGACGGCCGCCCAATCAACGCCGATGAAAAAATCGGCCTGGTGTTCATGCTGTTCGTCGGCGGCCTCGATACCATCGTCGGCAGCCTGAGCCTCTGGTTTCCCTGGCTTTGCGCTCACCCTGACTACCGGGCCAGGCTCATCGAGCAACCGGAACTCATTCCGGGCGCCGTGGAGGAGTTGTTGCGCATGAATCCCCTGGTGAGTTCACCCAGAACCGTAACCCGGGACATCGTCTTCCGCGGCGTCACCATGAAAGCGGGTGACGTGGTGTTGCTGCTGAGTGCCACCAGCAATTTCGACGAGCGCAAATTCACCTGCCCACGCACCGCGGACTTCGAGCGTAGCCCGAATCCGCACATGACGCTGGCGGCCGGCCCCCACCGCTGCCTTGGTTCTCACCTGGCGCGCCGTGAGCTCCAGGTTGCCCTGGAAACCTGGCTGCAGCGCATTCCGAACTTTCAGATCGAGGACGGCT
>JAPOON010000723.1 GCA_026713405.1 Gammaproteobacteria bacterium | reverse complement strand
GCCTCCACGGCACGGAGAACGAGTTGCTCGCTCGACAATTCGCCTCGGGCCATCGATCGCTGCAGGTCCGCAATGGACGGCGGCGAACCCGATTCGCCCGCGTACCCCGCCTTCCAGGTGCCGACCGACAACAACGCCGCGCGCGTCAGTCGTTGCCCGGGGGTTGCGATTCCCATCGTTGGCGGCCGTTCGTTGAGGGTCCGGAAACTCTACGAATCGGGCGGGCCGCGCGAATCATCAATACTGATGATTTTGATCGGCGGCGCCCTGGAAGGGTTGCTTGTCCGACCTCAACGTCTTTTATTATATGTATATTCCTTTATTTCCATAATATACGCATTTCTTATCTAATAATTTGCTGAATAGGCGAAAAATTTGAACAAACATTCCGCAGAAATTCGAGTATTTTTCGATCAAACGACAGACCGCAACGGAGCCCCACAGATGCACCTCTTCGACAACTCCGCCTTCGACGCCCATGAAGACGTTCACTACTTCTCGGACAAGGCGACCGGTCTGCGCGCCATCATCGCTATCCACTCCACGGCTCTCAGGCCGGCCGCCGGCGGGTGCCGGCGTTGGCACTACGCCAGCGAGGCACAGGCCCTGAACGATGTGCTTCGCCTGTCCAGGGGCATGAGCTACAAGAACGCACTCGCCGGTCTGCCTTTCGGCGGCGGCAAGTGCGTGATGCTGTGCGAACCCGGCGAGGCGAAGTCGGCGGAGGTCTTTCAGGCGCTTGGCGTCGCCGTCGATTCCCTGGGCGGCCGCTATATCACCGGCGAGGACGTCGGTGTCTCCGCCCGGGACATCGCACAGGTCGGAACCCGGACGAAATTCGTCTCCGGGCTACCCCAGGCGGACGGCGCCGTCGGCGGCGACCCTTCCCCCTGGACGGCGCTCGGCGTCTGTCTCGGCATGGAAGCGGCCGCGCGACGAAAGTTCGGCGTCGCCTCGCTCGGGGGGTTGGGGGTAGCCGTACAGGGCATCGGCCACGTCGGCTTCCACCTGTGCAGGCTCCTTGCCGAGCGGGGCGTCCGTCTTGTCGTCGCAGACGTGAATGCCGCGAACCTCGGCCGGGTCGTGCGGCAATTCGGCGCGCGGGCAGTCCCACCCGAAGAAATCCTGTTCCAGGATGTGGAAATCCTCGCCCCCTGCGCCCTCGGCGCGATACTGAATGCGCGAACCATCCCCCTGCTACAGTGCCGCGTCATCGCCGGCGCCGCCAACAATCAACTGGAAACCGCCGCGGATGCGACGCGTCTCGACGAGCGCGGCATATTGTTCGCCCCCGATTACGTGATCAACAGCGGTGGGGTCATCTGCATCGCCCGCGAGTATCTCGGCGGCTGCACCTGGCAACGGCTGGTCGAGGAGGTTAACCACATTCCCCAGAGGCTGACCGCCATTTTCGATGCGGCCGAGTGCACCGGACGGCCCGCCACTGTCGCAGCGGAGGAGATGGCGGAAACCATCCTGCATCCCCGTTGTCCTACGGATTCATCGTCACCCGTCCGTTCGGGGCGAGTCCTGAGTCCGGCGGCCTGACGCGCGGACACGGCGGCAGCAGCATACGTGCCGGCAGCAACAGTCTGCTGCCCGAGTCCCCTTCGCACGGATTCCGGTTGTTGGTAGTACACGAATGGCGTTGTTACACGTTGTCGATAGCTGGAACCGGACGACGCAAATGGTTGTTTGTCGTGCATGCACGACAAGAGGCGTGGCGTCACGTTGCGCCGTGTTCGTTCTTGCGCCTAAGCAGTGGTTGGTAAAACGGCGCTGACCTGGGCCGCAGCCCGCGCGCCTCTATCTCCGGCGAACCCTTTGCCGCAACGGAATCGAGAAATTCGAGGGCTTCCCGAGTCGACTCCGCCGGCACAAGTCCGCGCCGCTATCCGCCGCCGGAGGCGTCCGGCAGTACCATCCGCTTCCACGCGAGACGAACATAGTAGTCCAGGCTGAAATACCGGCCGCCCCCGATGACGAGCAGGGCAAGCAGCATGGTGAGGTAGATGGCCGCGAACTCGATGCCGTTGTTGAGCTTGACGATGGCGCCCCGGCCGT
>JAPOON010000722.1 GCA_026713405.1 Gammaproteobacteria bacterium | reverse complement strand
TTCTTATGCGCTCGCACAGATTGCCGATACCCTGCACGATCTCGGCTTCAAGGGCCTGCGGTCGACCGGCCTGAAGCGCAAGCATCCGGTTGCGCTGGTCAGGGAGTGGAAGCGTCAGGGCCGCTCCACCGGCACGATGAATCCGAGTTGTCAGACTCAAAAAAGCCAATGATAACGGGATGTTGAAGAGTTTCAGGCGAACGTGATTACCACCTCCGTTCACACGTGAGGGAAACGCGCTCGGGTCAGGCGTTCAGGCGCAAACGATGGATGCCGGGATGCCGGGAACGCCACCGGCGTCACCGAGTCAACCCGCTGCGCGGGTCCTCCGCTGACGCTGCGGCCCTGAAGGGTGACACGGCGCCGTCGGCGGCGAAGAGGTTGTCCATGGCCGGAACCGATGTTCCGGCCATTGGTGGCCCGGCGGGACAGGAACGCGGCCAGGAGGCCGGGGACGGGGCGGTCGTCGTTGCCGAGGCGCAGGACTTCGTCGAGGGCGACGGGCTGTTCAGGGGCGAGCTGGTGGCCCTGGCGGTTGCTCTGGCGTGCTGTGATGGTCGCCACAGTGGCCTGGTTCGATACTTCGGCCGCGTTTTTGGAAACCAGGGCACTGTGGGGCGCGGTCTCGATGAAGATCTCCGTGGATATGCTGTGGACAAGCGCCGTATTCGTGCAACCGGGGAAGTGGCCGCCGCGCGGCGGTCGGGTTCGGGGATCGGGCGAGGACCGGGCAGAACGGGGCACGGCAGGGCGGCAAGCCGGCCGGCCAGGCGGGGGACAAGCGGGCGGCGATGAGTAAGAAATTTCTCGCATCCGACCGATGCTTGTCGCTCGGTCGGCGCTGAGCGGAATCGCGGGTTACTGCTCCGGTCATCCTCTTCGCACCCGTTGTGTCCTTGCGGACGCCGCCGGCACTGCTCGCGCGGTGTTCATTTGGTCAGTGAACCTCTGTGTCGCCGTTGCGGCGATCTCCCGTTTCTCAGCCGGGGCAAAGCTGCGATCCTGGTGCTCCGACGGGTTTCCCGCGTTGCGTCCCGGATCGTCTCCCGCATTGGTCAGCCGGGGGTTGCTGCGGATCGTGGCGTCTCGTTGGGTAACCCCCGCGGTCTGCCTGATCCGGTGCCCTTGCGGGCTCTCCCCAGTCTCAGCGGGGGGCTCGCTGGTGGCCGCCAGTGGCGGCGGTTCCCCGTTGTTTGACATGGCGGGGCACCATTCGATGCAGGGCTGTCGCCCCGAATGTAGCTCAAGGAGCTAAAGGTAGCCGGCGGGCATCGTACAGGGGTCGCGGCGGAGGTCAAGCGCGGCGTGCTTAGCAGCGCCGCGGGATGCGTGGCGGCTGTTACTGGAGAAATGTGAGCGTTTAGCAGCGAAAGCCAGCCCCCACGCTGGGGACAGGCGTCCGTCAGGACCCTTCCCCAGCGTGGGGGCGTGACCCGGCGCGGGAAGCGGTCCAAACGCTGTTTCGCGCACGTTGCGCGACTGTCGCCGGCGGCGGCTTCGGCGGCGGACCGCCGGGCGCTGGTGCACAAGGTGACGACCAGGTGCGCGGAGGGGCTGCGCGCGAGATCGTGCGCGGTTCGGCGGAAACCCCGCCCCGACGCTGTGGGAAGCGACGGTCAGGCGCGTCCCACAGCGTCGGGGCGTGACGAGAACTCGAGGCAATGGAGTCATGTCGCGGGAGGTGGCACAACGTGGGCAGTGGCGAAACCGCGCCACCGCGGCCAGGCGCTCAGACGCCGGCGGCCAGGTAGTCGGCCCACTGCTGCATGAGCGTCCTGCGGCGCTCGAAGAGGTCGGAGCGGGCGTAGGCGGCCTCGGCGCGGTTGCCGACGACGTGGGCCAGCGCGGCCTCCATGA
>JAPOON010000721.1 GCA_026713405.1 Gammaproteobacteria bacterium | reverse complement strand
GTCCTCCTGCACGCTAAGCGAGCGCGCTGTCGGTGGATTCTTAGCGCGCTGAAGTGCTTTAAAGGTGTTGGAGGCCCGCACCTCACACCCGCTCTCATCGTACAACCAACCGTTGTTCCCTGCGCGTCAGCGCCCCGGCGCGCCGGGGCGGAAACTTTCATGGAACGGTTCTCCCAACTCCAGCAGCGAGCCGGCATGCGGGGCTTTCCGGGGCTGATCGCGGCCCTCGTCTTCGCGTTGCTTGCCGCTTCGCAAGCCCTCGCCCACGAGGTTCGTCCCGCGTACCTGCAGGTGGCCGAAACCGGTCCCGGCGTCTTTTCGGTGCTCTGGAAACAGCCCGTGCTCCAGGACCGGCGGCTGCCGATCGATCCGATCTTCCCGGAATCGTGCGCGCCCGCCTCGCCGGTCGTGCGCGAGGTGACCGGCAGCGCCCTGCTGCAGAGCTGGACAATCGAGTGCTCCCTCGAAGAGGGCGCCATTCACATCAGCGGGCTGTCCCGCACCATCACCGATGTCATGGTGGAGATCAGCCGCCTGGACGGTGAAAAATCGACCCACCTGCTGCGGCCCGACGCGCCTTCCCTGAATCTCAGCGATCCCAGCCCGCAGGTGGCCGCCTATCTTACTCTCGGCGTCGAGCACCTGGTGTTCGGCATCGATCACGTGCTGTTCGTCATCGGGCTCGTGCTCTTCATCCCGAACCGCTGGGCTTTGCTCAAGACCATTACCGCCTTCACCCTGGCCCACAGCATCACGCTGGCGCTCTCAGTGCTGGAACTCGTGCGGCTGCCCCCGGGGCCCGTGGAAGCCGTCATCGCCCTGTCCATCCTGTTCCTCGCCCGGGAACTGACCATGCCCGAGGAACGGCGCTCGGCCCTCACCCGGGGACGCCCCTGGATCATGGCCCTGCTGTTCGGCCTGCTGCACGGCTTCGGCTTCGCCGGCGCGCTGGCCGACATCGGCCTGCCCCGGGATCAGCTGGCGCTGTCCCTCTTCCTGTTCAACGTCGGCATCGAGCTGGGCCAGATCGCCATCATCGCCGCGCTGCTCGCGCTGTTGTGGATTGCCCGCCGCATCGCGGGAAACATCGTGCTCGCGGAAAGGGCCTTCGTCTACGCCATGGGCTCCCTGGCCGCTTTCTGGACCATCGACAGGGTGCTGCCGATCTTCTGAACGGGTTGGGCAGATCCCGCTGCCCGGTGCTGGCGATTGTCCCATAGAAACCAAAGAGCGGAGTGGAGAATGGTTCCATGCGATTTGATTCGCCTCGACGCCTTCCCGGGCGGCTGGCAAGCCGATGGTCGAGCCAGTATGGTTACGCGCTCTTCATTTTGATGTTCAACACTGGGGACCAGTCCTTGACCCTGCGGGTATCCATTCTGGCCGTGGTGGTTCTGCTCGCGGGTTGCGGCGCCCGGACGGAACCGGCGGCTGTCGAGCAGTCCATTCGCCCCGCCAAGGTGATCGTCGTTCAGGCGCCCGGCCGGGTGACGATGCATGAGTTCGTGGCCCGGGTGGAAGCAGCCCAGTCCATCGATCTGTCCTTCGAGGTGGACGGCGTACTGGCGGAGCTGTCCGTGCGCGAGGGCCAGACCATCGAGCGCGGAGAACTGGTCGCGGCGCTCGACCCCACGGACTTCCGCCTGGCGGTGCGGGAAGCCGAACTGCAGGTGCAGCTGGCCCGCCAGGACCTGGATCGCAAGCACAGGCTGCTGGACCAGCACGGCATCGCTGCCTCGCTGGTGGACGATGCGCGATCCATGCACCAACTGCAGCAGGTGCGCCTGGAACAGCGCCGCGAGTCACTGGCAAAAAGCCGCATCGTCGCGCCTTTCGATGCCCAGGTGGCGCG
Organism: Gammaproteobacteria bacterium; assembly: GCA_026713405.1. The sequence continues at coordinate 6,533 of JAPOON010000721.1, read as the reverse complement.
GCGCTACCTGGACAACCATGTTCAGATCAGCGCCGGCGATCCCATCGCCCGATTGAACGACCTGCACGAGTTGCAGGTGGTCGCGGGAGTCCCCGAGCAACTCCTGGTTACCGTCAACACCGAACAGGTGGTCGGCATCGAAGCCGTCTTTCCCTTCGCCCCGACACAACGATTTCCCCTTACCTACCGCGAAAATCGCGGTGAAGCAGACGCCGTGGCGCAGACCTACGAGGTCTCCTTCACCATGCAACGCCCCGCGGAGTTCAACGTCATGCCCGGCATGACCGCGGCCGTGCAGGTCACGCTGCGCGCCCCCGAGGGTGCCGTGGCCTTCCCGCGCCTGCCTGCCAGCGCTCTGCTCAGCGGCCCGGACAAGCGCTTTTTCGTCTGGCTCTACGAACCGGAAACCGGGGCCGTGCGCAAGCAGGCGGTGGAGGTCGGCGCGCCGGATGCGGCAGGCATCCCCGTACTGTCCGGGCTGGACGGGGGCGCCATGGTGGTGGCAACCGGCGCCCGCCAGTTGCAGCCGGGCATGCGCATCCGCCCGGTCGACACTGCCCCGGATGGCGCCTGAGCCGGAACGGCAAGCTCCGGGCCGGGTGTAAGCAATCATGTGGAACGTCGCCAGGTGGTCCATCGAACGGCCGCTGTATCCATGGCTCTTGATACTTGCCTGCCTGCTCGGCGGCGCCTGGGGCATCGACACCGTGGGCCGTCTCGAGGATCCGCCCTTTCCCATCCAGATCGTGCTGATCGTCACCGAATACGAGGGTGCTTCCGCACGGGAAGTGGAACAGGAAGTCACCGATGTCGTGGAGGCCGCCGTCCAGGAACTGCCATACATCGAAAGAATCGTGTCCAAGTCGGTGGCCGGCCGCTCCGAGTTGCAGGTGGAGATCAAGGAACAGTACGGCACGGAGGAAACCCGCCAGATCTTCGATGAACTGCGCCGCCGGGTCGGTGAGGCCGCCGGCCTGCTGCCGCCCGGCGCCGGCGTTCCCCTGGTCGAGGACGACTTCGCGGATGTCTTCGGCATACTCTATGCCCTCTCGGCGCCCGGTTACGACACCGCCGAGATCCAGGACATCGCCCGCGACATCGTCACCGCCCTGAAAGCCGTCGACGGCGTCGCCAAGGTGCAGACGGCCGGGGAGCCCCAGGAGGCCGTGTACGTGGAAATCGACCATGTCCGGCTTGGCCGGCTCGGGCTGCCCATGGACATCCTGTTCCAGGGGATCGGCACCGAGAACGACATTACCGTCGCGGGCTCTGTCGTCCACGACGGACGCCGCCTGCGGATCGCCCCGCAAATGGCGTTCGACAGCGCGGGCGCGCTCCGGGACATGCGCATCGGCCGCCCCGGATCGTCGGAGATCGTGCGTCTGACCGACATTGCCAACCTGGCCCGCGAACCCGTCGAGGATCCGCCGGAGATCATCCGCCACAACGGCGAACGGGCTTTCACCGTGGGAGTGTCGGTGATCCCGGACGAAAACGTCGTGAAGGTCGGGCAAGCCGTGGATGAGCGCCTGGCGGCGCTGTTTCGCCACATGCCCCTCGGCGTTACCGCCGAGGTAATCTACGCCCAGCACGAGGTCGTCGATGCCTCAATCCGGACGTTTCTCCGCAACCTCGGCCTGTCGGTGGCCACCGTGGTGCTGGCGCTCTGCCTGTTCATGGGTTGGCGGGCCGGGGCCGTCGTCGGGGCGGTGCTGTTCCTGACCGTGCTCGGCACCGTCTGCCTGATGTCCGTACTCGGCATCGAGTTGCAACGCATATCCCTCGGCGCCCTGATGATCGCCATGGGCATGCTCGTGGACAACGGCATCGTCATCGCCGAAGGCATGGTGGTGGGCGTCGGCAGGGGTCAATCCCCCGTCGAGGCGGCCGCGCAATCCGTCAGGCGCACCCAGTTCACGCTGCTCGGCGCCACGGTGATCGGCATCGTGGCGTTCGCTCCGATCAGCCTGAGCGACGATACCAGCGGCCACTTCCTGCGCTCGCTCTTCCAGGTGGTCAGCATCGCCCTGCTGCTGAGCTGGCTGCTCGCCGTCACCGTCGTCCCGCTGCTGGGCTGCCGCCTGCTCAAGGCGAGGCCGGGGCAAACCGAAGAGGCGCTCTTTTCCGGCTGGGCGTACGGGCCGTACCGGCGCCTGGTCACCTTCGGCCTGCGCCGCGCCTGGCTGACCACGGGTGCGATCGTGGCGACACTCGCCGCCTGCCTGTGGGGCTTTCAGTTCGTCAAGCAGTCGTTCTTCCCCAACACGAACCTGCCGCTGGTGTTCGTCGACTACCGGCTGGCCGAAGGCACCGACATCCTGACCACCGCCGATGACACCGCCGAACTCGAGGAAGCGCTCCTGGCGACCGAGGGCATCGTCGCCGTGACCGCTTTCATCGGCAACGGCGCACCCCGCTTCAACGCGACCATGCAACCGGAGCAACCCAATACCGCCTATGCGCAACTGATCGCGCGGGTCGCGGACGTGCGCACGCTTGACGCGGCCGTGGCCGCAACCCGGGAAACGCTGGTCCGGCTCAGGCCCGGCGCCGACGTGCAGGTGACGCGGTCGGAATTCACGCCGAGCGGCAACGCCAAGATCGAAGCGCGCTTCTCCGGCCCGGACGCGGGCGTGCTCCGCTCGCTGGCCACCCGCGCCCTCGATATCTTCCTCGAACACGACCTGATCGACCGGCATGCGGACTGGCGGCAGCCGGCGTTGCAGATCACCCCCCGCTTCGATGAAGCCCGGGCGCGGCTGGCCGGCGTATCCCGCCGGGATGTCTCCCTCGCCCTGGCCTATGCGACCCTGGGCGTGCCCATCGGCCTGTACCGGGAACAGGACAAGCTGATTCCCATCATCGCCCGGGCGCCCGCCGACGAGCGCGCCGACATCGCGAGCCTTCCCGACCGGCTCGTATGGAGCGCCTCGCAACAGCGCTACATTCCCATGCGGCAGGTGGTCTCCTCCTTTGACCTGACCTCGGAAGATGCCCTGATATTCCGTCGCGACCGCGTCCAGACGATTCAGGCGCGCGCCAATGCGCAACCCGGGCACAACGTCAACCGGGCCTTCGAAGCCCTTCGCCCCGAGATCGAGGCCATCGAGCTGCCCCCGGGCTATGCTCTCGAGTGGGGCGGCGAGTTCGAGGCCGACGAACGGGCCTATCGCCTCCTTACCGGCTCGATCCCCCCGGCCCTCCTGGTCATGTTCCTGATTACCCTCCTGATGTTCGGGCGCGTCCGGGAAGCCGTCGTCATCTGGCTGTCTGTGCCCATGACCGTCTGCGGCGTGGTTCTCGGGCTGCTGATCACCGATCTGACCTTGACCTTCCCTTCCTTCCTGGGCTTCCTGAGCCTGCAGGGGATGCTGATCAAGAACTGCATCGTGCTGATCGCCGAGATCGACAAGCGGCTGGCCGAAGGCGAGCAGACCATTCAGACACTGGTGCAGGGCAGCGTCAGCCGCATGCGGCCGGTGCTGCTGGCCTCGGGGACAACCATTGCCGGCATGTCGCCGCTGCTGGCGGACCCCTTCTTCCTGGAAATGGCGGTCTGCATCATGAGCGGCCTGGCCTTTGCCACCCTGCTGACACTGGTGGCCGTCCCGGTTTTCTATCGCATCTCCCTGGGCAGGCGCATTCAGGACATTTGACAGTCCGGTGAACCGGCCACGCCCGTGGTGTAAGCTGACTCGCCGGGACGCTGACGTGAAAGGAACAACGCCGGGTTTCGGAAAAGAGTTCGCATGCGGGGCTTCCCTTTCGGCGCGTTAAGCTCGTGCGAACTCCTTGCGTACACCAAGACAACGAGGCGGATGCGCCGAAAGGGAAGCCCCGCATGCGAACTCGCTGCCCGGGGCAGGCGCCCGTTCCACAAAAGCTGAAGAACCGAACGGAGAACAGTTCCATGAGAGTCCGGAGTCTCATCGCAGTGGCCTTGCCCTGGTTCGTCCTCGGGTGCGACCCCGCCGACGATGCGTCCGCACCGGTTGCCGAACGCTTCGAAGACGCCCTCAGGCTGCAACTCGAAACCGCCGCGCCAGGCGATGTGATCCGCATCCCCGAGGGGGTGTTCCACTTTCGGCGCGGCCTGACGCTGACCGCGGACGGGGTGACCATTCGCGGCGCCGGCATGGACGCCTCGGTGCTGAACTTCGACGGCCAGGTGGCCGGCGCCGAAGGCTTGCTGGTAACCGGCAGCGATTTCACGATCGAGGACCTGGCCATCGAGGATGCGGTGGGCGACGCCCTGAAGATCAACGGCGGGCGCAATATCGCCGTGCGCCGGGTGCGCACCGAATGGACCAACGGCCCCGCCACCGAGAACGGCGCCTACGGCATCTACCCCGTGCAGACCGAGAACACCCTGATCGAGGACAGCATCGCCATCGGCGCATCGGACGCGGGCCTGTACGTCGGCCAGTCGCGCAATGTGATCGTGCGCAACAGCCATGCCGAATACAACGTGGCGGGCATCGAGATCGAGAATACCGTGCATGCCGATGTCTACGGCAACACCGCCGTCAACAACACCGGCGGCATCCTGGTGTTCAACATGCCCGATCTACCCGAGGAAGGGCACAGCACGCGCGTTTTCGACAATGACGTCAGCAACAACAACACGCTCAACTTCGGGGTGCCCGGCACCGCCGTCGCCAGCATTCCCGCGGGCTCGGGAGTCGTCGTCAATGCCAACGACCGGGTGGAGATCTTCGACAACCGCATCGCGGGCCACCAGACGGCCAACGTGCTCATATCCAGCTATTTCAGCACCAACTATGTGGGCGAGCGTGAGGAAGTGGAGGTTTTCGACCCGTTTCCGGAAACCATCTACATCTACGGCAACACCTTCGGTTCCGGCGGCGGCGCGCCCGACATGGACGATCTCGAAGCCGTGCGGCTGGCGCTCTACGGCGCCGACGGAAGTTTTCCGGACATCGTCTGGGACGGTGTGCGCAACCCGGAGAAGCCGGGTGCGGAGTTCGCCATCTGCGTGGACAACGGCGCCGCGCAGGTACTCGACCTCGATGGCGGGAACGGTTATGCAAATCCCCGCACCGACATGAGCCTGCACGCATGCAGCCACGAGAAACTGACCGCCGTCGACCTGGCCGCGCGCTGACGGGCATCGCAAACAGAATCCGGTCGCAAGCGCATCGGCGACCACCGCGACTGGTCGGTGAACCAATCAGATTGGCATCCGCCGCACGCGCCTGTTGCCTCTGCATCCTGGTCTGCACCGCCGGGTGCGCCCAGCCTCCTCATGTTCGCTTTCACACTCCGGACGAATACCCAGAGCGCCTCTCGGCCTGGGGTGTCATTCAGAAGCAGGGCAACCGGCTGGTTCTCGGCAACCGGGTCACCGCCTACGACATCAACACACCGCTCTTCAGCGACTACGCGCTGAAGCTGCGCACCCTGTGGATGCCCGCGGAAACCAGCGCGGAGTTCGCCGCCCGGGACAGCTTCGCCATGCCCGCCGGCACCATCATCTCCAAGACCTTCTTCTACCCGCTGAACGGCGGGATTGCCCAGGCTGCAGCGGGGTGGGACGGCAAAGTCGGCGAACTGGACCTGAACCAGACCCGGGTAATCGAGACGCGGCTGCTCGTCAAGCAGGATTCCGGCTGGGAGGCGTTGCCCTATGTCTGGCGCGGCGACGATGCCTGGCTGAGCCTGACCGGAGACCTGCAGAATTTCGCTCTCGAGTCAGCTGCCGGAATGGTCTCCCTCAACTACATCGTGCCCACCCGCAACGACTGCGCCACCTGCCATGCGACGGGCCGCTCCGGCGAACTGCAGACGATCGGCATCAAGGCCCGGCACCTCAACCGCGGCTATCACGGCGGGCCGGCCAACCAGCTTGCAGATTGGCAGCGTCAGGGGTTGCTGCACGGTGCGCCCGCGGCTCACACCTGGGCGCGCAACGCGGACTGGCGCCAGGGCGGCGAATCGGTGGAACACCGCGCCCGCTCCTATCTCGACGCCAACTGCGGCCATTGCCACAACCCGGAAAGCGCCACCGACACCTCCGGGCTGTGGCTCGACTACCAGGACCACCCGCCGCGCCGCATGGGTCTCTGCAAACCGCCCATCGCCGCCGGCCGGGGAACCGGCGGCCGCGCCTGGTCCATCGCGCCCGGCGAACCCGACGCCTCAATACTGACCTTCCGCATGGCGACCACGGACCCGGCGATGCGCATGCCGGAACTCGGCCGCACGCTTGCGCACACCGAAGCGGTGGCTACCGTCGCCGCGTGGGTCGCATCGCTCGGTGGAGAGTGCGTCTGACCGCTTCCCACAGCGCCGAAATCGCGCAATCGCGACAAGGTTGCCGGTTCAACCGCCGGCTAGGCGAAAGCCAGGAACAGCAATCCCCCGATACCCCCGATCACATAGTGGCGTCGAAGAAAGGCCCGATCGAGATGGGTGAAAGCTTCGGCGGGGCGCACGCGGCCGCTCGTTGTGCGCGCGATGATCGGCCACTCGATGACGCTGGCGAAGACGGCGAAGGCAACGGTTGCACTGAC
>JAPOON010000720.1 GCA_026713405.1 Gammaproteobacteria bacterium | reverse complement strand
GAGCTACCGCCCGGCAAATCTCATTGTTTTTCTGAAGCTGAATCCCCGTGCCGACTGGCATGTCCCGCCAGAGTGAAACGCGTTCGGCAACGAATTGCGCGAGTCCGGTTTTCCAGATGCGGCGAAGCATCGTTTCGGCTTGCAGGGTGAGAAATCACGCACAGATCATGGGGAACTCTTCCATGGCGGAAACGGCTGCGCGTTGATAGGGTCTGTCGCATGTCCACCGTGACCTTCGATACGCTGTCTTTCAGCAAGCGGTTGCAGGCTGCAGGCGTTCCTGCCGTCCAGGCTGAGGCCCATGCGCAAGCGCAGGCGGAGTTTATTGCCGACAATCTCCTGTCTCAAACGGCGACCAGGAAAGACATCCGAGACATGGCGACCAAGGAAGACGTACAGTCTGTCAGGGAGGAGGTCAAACACCTGGAAACGCGGCTCCGCATGGAGATGCAGTTGCTCGGCAAGACGCTCACGGTTCGGTTGGGCGGAATCGTCGTGCTCGGCGTCGGTGTGTTGGCTGCGCTGGTCCAGCTTTAGCCCACCCACGGTTTACCGGCGCGACAATTCTCCTCATTCCGGTTGCGACGCGGAAGGTCAGGTCAGACCAGTAACCGGTATGGCGCCTCCAGAATATCACGGACGGCGCCAAGGAACTGCGCGGCGGGCGCGCCGTCGAGTACCCAGTTATCCCAAGTAAGAGACAGGCGCATCTCCTGAGTCTTGCGCGGTGTTGCGCCTTCCCAGCGAATGCCATCCCGAATCCGGTAGACGCCGAGGATGCCGGATTGGGGTGAGTTGATGATCGGCGTAAACGAGTCCACGCCGATCATGCCGAGCGCCGAGACGGTAAAGGTGCCGTCGTGCAGGTCGTCCCGAGTCAGGGTGCCGTCCCGGGCGGCGGTGGCCAGGCATGGCGCGCAGCGCCTTGACTGGCGCTATTTCAGTTCACGTGGCAGGGGCCGGTCTCGGTTGTCGGGATGGTCAACCGAGGATGCGGTTGCGGGCTCCCGATTCTCTTGAACCGGGTTATGTCGGTGCCTCGGAGTGCGCGGGCGCCTGTCTTCGATTACCCTTCGCGCCCTGACCCAACCGGGAAATCTCCGTTGACCGAATTCGATATCGAATACGGCCTGGAATGGCACCAGTTGGAGAACCTGCTGCAGTCCGTTGACCGGCCCGGTGGGTTCTGCACGCATGGCCGTGAAGTTGTCCCTATGCCGACCCTGGAAGTGGAAGGGTTCGGGATCCTGTCCTTCCCGGTTCCGGATTTCCAGGTACGGGCCTTGGTGGCAGTTGCCGAGCGCGCGCCCTACGGGTTGGGCCCGGACACACGGGTGGACACCGCCGTACGCGACTGCTGGCAGATCGGAGCCGACCGGATTCGCGTGGGAGGCGGCGCCTGGGCGGACACCTTGGGCCGCATTCTGGACGCCGTGGCGGCCGGTCTCGGCTGCCCGGGCGGACGGCTTGAGGCGCGGCTTTACAAGCTGCTGATTTACGAAGCGGGCGGCTTCTTTTCTATCCACCGCGATACCGAGAAAGTCGACGGCATGATCGCAACGTTGTCGATCACCCTACCCGCGGCCGGTGCCGGCGGCGAACTCATCGTGCGTCACCGCGACCGGGAGGTGGTCATCGACATGCACGCGAACGAGCCTTCCGTACTGGCATATGCGGCCTTCTACGCCGATTGCGCGCATGAAACCCGCCCGGTTCGCGACGGTCACCGGTTGTCGCTCGTGTTTAACCTGTGCCTGAGCCCCGGTGACACGGAGACGCCCCGGCAGGCGCCAGACTATTCGAACCGGATTCAGGAAATCGCGGATCAACTTGTCGCTTGGCGTGATGGCGACCCGAATCCCGGCAAACTGGTGTGGATGCTCGAGCACGACTACAGCGAGGCGGGCCTGTCGTTCGATGCGTTGAAGAATGCCGATGCGGCGCTGGCGGAGGTGCTGAAGCAGGCGGCGGAACAGGCGGAATGCGAATTGTACGCGGCGATTGTCCATATCGAGGAGCAAGGCACCGCGCTCTATGCCAACGGGGAATATTTCGATGGCTGGGGGTGGCGCGGAGACGATACGGACGACCTGGAGTTCGACGAGGTACTCGACGGGCGCCATTGGCTGGAGGGATGGGTCGACCCCGCCGGCGGACAGGTGCCCTTGGGGAAGATGTCGTTGAATCCGGGTGAATCGTTGCCGGCAGGAGCGCTCGATCATGCCGTGCCCGACCAACAATGGGTGAACGAGGCAACCGGAAACGCGGGCGTAACGCTGGAACGGGCTTATCGGCACGCGGCTTTCGTAATCTGGCCGCGGCGCGATACCCTGAGTCTGCTTGCGGACGAGGGTGTCGAAAACGCCGTCGCCTGGGCTTGCCGGCAAATCGAGCTGGATCCATCGCTGGCGGGAAGCCTGATCCCCCGGCTGATCGAAATCTGGCCGGAAGCCCCAACGCGAGGGGACGACAAGGGCCGAACCGGAATGCTGCACCTGCTCGCGCAGTTTGGCGACTCTGCCCCCGCGTTGCGCTTCCTGCGTGAGGTCGTGCTGCCTTGCTACGACGGCAGCGAAAACGAAGCGATGCCGGGGGTGCTCGGTTTGATCGGGCCTGCCGATGCCGCACCTTTCCTGGCAGATCTTGCCGGTTCGCGCTTCGCATTGCGGCCGGGCGAAACACTCCGGTTGCTGCTGGAGGCCGGCTCATTGAGCGGCTTCGATTGGTGCGATGTCCTTGCGGACAGCGTCCGCGCCGCGCTGACCGCCTTGCCGACTGTGCTTCGTCCACGGCAGGAGCTGCAGGAGGTGACCTGGCCACCGCCGGAACCATGCGGGCAAATGGATACGGCGGCGGTTGGCGATCTTTTTTCCCTGGCCTGGCGTTGCGGTCTGGCGGATGAGGCTGCGGCTGCGGCAACTGTGATTGCTGACTATCCGCAGGCTGTTGCGCCGGAACGCACGGTCCCGCAAGTGTTGAGGGCGTTGCGTCGTGAGGAGGGCCTGCCGGCCACCGCCGCCTATCTGGCCTTGTGGCGTCATGCAGCCGACGCGCTGTTGGCCCGCAGTAACCAACCTCCGGAGGCGCCGCGGGATTGGGTCGTCACCGCGGAGCTGGATTGCGACTGTGAACACTGCGCGCAACTGGAGGCATTCTGCAAGGACGGCGTCGCTCGCGTGGCGCGGTTGCCGTTGCGCAAGGAACTGCGCGCGCACCTGCATCGCCAGATCGATGGGCATGGCCTCGACATGTCTCATGTCACCGAGCGGCGCGGCAGGCCCTACACCCTGGTCTGTACGAAGAACCGTGCGAGTCATGAACGGCGGCTCGCGGAGTATGCCGGGGATGTCCAATGGATGTCTTCGATGATCGAACTGGCACCTGCCGAGTTGGTGCCCGGGCCGGTCGCGGCAGCATTGCGACGCTTGGAGAATGCGCTCATTGCCGCGCGGTGAATTCCACCGGCATTTGCAAGGGCTCTGCGCCTGCGCGACGAATGCTTCCGCGCGCATGTAAGAACTGTTGAATTCGATTACAATTTCCCGCGTTTCGCCAAGGCGAGTAGGAAAGGAAGTACGCCATCCCCGAAACAACCAAGCGCCTGGTCGTCTGCTGCGACGGCACCTGGAACAACCCGGAGCAGCATCACGTCACCAACGTCGTGCGCACCGCCCGCGCCTTGCGGCCCACGGATGACGAGAACGTCACCCAGGTCGTGTTCTACGACTGGGGAGTCGGCTCATACAGCGACAAGATCCGGGGCGGCATGCTCGGCGCCGGCATCGACAAGAACATTCAGGACGCCTACCGGTTCCTGGTGCACAACTACTCGGACGGCGATGAGATCTATCTCTTCGGCTTCAGCCGCGGCGCCTATACCGCGCGCAGCCTGGCGGGCTTCATTCGCAATGCCGGCCTGCTCGGGAAAATCCATGCCCATCTGATTCCCGCCGCTTACAGGATGTACCGGCGGCGTGCCGGGCCGGATGTGCCGTCGGCGGTAGAATTTCGCCGCGGCCACTCGCAGGAGGTGCGCATCCGATTCGTCGGCGTCTGGGATACGGTCGGCGCCCTGGGCATTCCGAGCCAGATCTTCGAAGCGATGGGCGGCAACCGCAAACACGCGTTCCACGATACCTCGTTGAGCAGGATCATCGAGCACGCGCGCCACGCCGTGTCGATTGATGAGAAACGCATCGACTTCGAACCGACGCTCTGGAAGCGGTTGCCGAAAGAGGGCCAAACCATCGAACAGCAGTGGTTCGCCGGTGTGCACGGCGATGTGGGCGGCGGTAATGCCGACTCCGGTCTGGCCGATGTCGCCCTGGATTGGATGTGGTCGCGCGCGGCCACCCATGGTCTTGCGTTCGACGACGACTACCGGAAGGAGAATGTACGCCCCAATCCCTTGGGCAGGCTGCATCGTTCCTGGACGGGCATGTACCGGGTCAAGGGCCGCCACCTTCGGCCCATCGGCGATTCACCGCCCGGGTTGGAAAGTGTCCACTCCTCCGTACGCGAGCGCTATATCGACATGCCGAGCTACCGCCCGGCAAATCTCATTGTTTTTCTGAAGCTGAATCCCCGTGCCGACTGGCATGTCCCGCCAGAGTGAAACGCGTTCGGCAACGAATTGCGCGAGTCCGGTTTTCCAGATGCGGCGAAGCATCGTTTCGGCTT